>CAJACJ010000381.1 GCA_903938205.1 uncultured bacterium | reverse complement strand
GGAACTGCCAACGTCAACGCAAATCCGATTGCGGCCGCGACCCAGCGCAAATCTTCACCTGCAAAATATAAACCCAGAGTTGGCGCAACATGAAATTCTTGCAGCATGTCAACTCGCGTCAACGCAATAGCGACCGCTGCGCTACTGGCCGGTCCCGCGCATTTTTGTAAAAATGAATTATGGTGATCGCGCAATCCCCACGCCGCCAACATGGTGCCCCACGGAAGCAACCATGCCGCCGCAGAATCAAAGTTCATACCCCACGCCGCCACGCACGCCACAATCAATGAAATGATTCCGGCTGTTCCTCTCGCCGCATCAAGCGATTGCGCGTTGTCTTGCAGCAATCCCATTGTTGTCCATCGTTCCCTTCCCGCGGGCAACGCCGCGCCAAACGCAATTGTTGCCGCCGCAACAAGGCTCCACGTGGTTACAGCTTCACGCGTTTCAATTTGCGCAATCAGCAAAACAGATGCGATGGGAATTAAAACCGTCCACACGCCAATGGCCAATCCGCCGCCGCGCCACCAGCGAACTCGTCCCGACAAAGGTGAGCGAACCAATGTCACCGTTGCCGCCAAAAATGCCGTCACCCACAAAGCGCCGTGGTCAAAATTGTTTCGACTTTCTTGCAGTTGAATTTCCGCGGATCGTTGCCCCGCATCAAGTACAACAAGATCAGATTCTTCAGGAATAGTTTGAGTCGCTGTCGCGGCTACTTCAACCGCCTCGCGCGTGCGCAGTGAGCGAATAACATTTTTGCGCGCGTCACCACAACCATCAAAATAGGTGTTGTAAAAATCCGGGAATGCCTTGCCGCAACACAGCGGACCAAAGAACACGCCCATGCATATTCCCGCCACAATCCATGAATATTTCCAGCCCGCCGCACGCAACAGCCAGGCCAAAGCAACCGCCGATGCGCCAGCAAGCACTGCGCCAGAAATCGACCAGGCGATTGTTTCGGGGGTCAACACTCCCGTACAGTAGTTGTTTCACAAGGTTTCATACAGGACCGCGGCGACATTTTTTTCGCGCGACCTGCGACTCGATCCACATTGCATCTCGTTTCTGATTTTTAATCCGCACCTCATTCCGCCTGAAAGATTCCCATGCAGCACACAGCCCAATTTCAAAAGATCATGTCTGTTGTCACTGCCACCATGTGTATCGCATGTTTCGCTTCGCAATCAAGCGCACAAGGCCAAGCGCCGGTTCGGCGCACCCCCGGCGTTGCGGCATTCATGAAGGCAATCGACATGGCTCCAGTGGACGCGGTCAGTCTTGCGGTTGTCCCCGACGCAAAATCACTTGGCGAGGACATGGGCGAGCTCGCGGCAAAACTTCAACGCATGCAGGCTTTGACTGAAATGAAGCCCCTGGATTTGCTCAAGAGCCAGCTTGGCGTAGGTCCAGGCATGAATGATCGCGGAGCATTTGTAGCGTGGTTTGTTGTTGCCGCGGATCAATCGCTGCAGTGGTGCGCGCTGATTCCAACAACGGACAGCGCCCAATTTCTTCAAGCCAATCTTGAAGCGACTCCAGCGACGGCGCCTGACGCATTTTCATGGCGCGGGAAAACGGTCTACGCAAAAAGTATTGATGGCTGGGTGGTTGTGAGTCAAAATGCTGATCTTGCGCGTTCGTATGT
>CAJACJ010000380.1 GCA_903938205.1 uncultured bacterium | reverse complement strand
TGTCGTAAACACTTGAAAAAGCAATGAAAACAAGCACTTTCAATCCGATCGACTCAGCCTTGAATTATCGAGACGTAGCAAAAGCTTCAGTTGTTCTTCGCCAACCGCGCGGTCGTGAGGTGAAGGCGATGCTTGTCTTGGTGGTTGTATTTGTGGTGGTGGGGTTGCTTGGGGTTTCCGCATGGGGTTCCATTCTCAAAGTCAGCACGCGCGTTTCTCAAACTGGTGGCTGGAGCGCCGACATGGATCTGCCAGCTTTGTTTCCCGCCGATCAATCGCCCGAACCTGAACTTGATGGTGCGACCTTTGTGGTGGGCAAGCAACTTTTTGGCGCCACATGCGCGTCGTGTCACGGCATGAGCGGCCTAGGCGTCGCCAATCTTGGAAAGAATTTGGTGATCAGCCGTTGGATGAAGGCGCAATCCGATCTACAGCTTGTTGAATTTATCAAGCGTGGTCGCGGAGTTGAAGATCCGTTGAACACAACCAAGGTGCCCATGCCTCCTCGTGGTGGCAACGCGGCTTTCACGGATGTGCACATCACGCAAATCACCGCCTATCTACGCGGGCTTCAAGATCCTCGGCGAGTGCCCGCAATTCTTCCAACTCCGGCGCCGTTGGTTTTGCCTGCCGCGCTTCCGACTGGACCAATGGCGTCTTTGCCGGGCATTGATGATTCCGAATACGACGCGTCATCAATTCGCGAAGGACAAAAACTTTTCATGGCCTCATGTGTTTCATGCCACGGTCCCGATGCGCGCGGAATTGCGAAGCTTGGAAAGGATCTTGTAAAAAGTCCATTCTTCAACGCCACGGATGATGAAAAAATGTTGGCGTTCATGAAATCTGGTCGCCCTGCGAGCGATCCCGCCAACACCACCAAGGTTGACATGCCTCCCAAGGGCGGCAATCCCGCGCTCAGCGAAGAGGGACTTGGATCGATCATCGCGTATCTGCGCTACATGCATGAGCAGGACAAAAAACATGGCTGACAAATTTCTTGACACCCCGCGTGGGGCTTTGAATGCACTCATTTACAGAGGAAACACAATGAAAAATAGACAATTAAAATTCGCGCTCGCACTCGCAAGTCCGCTCGCATTTTTGTTCGCGGTCGGTGCTCCGATACCAGTGATCGGATTCAGTCTGGCGCGATCAGTGATCGCGGCTCCATTGCAAGCGCCAGTCGAACAGGCACCGCCCGAGTCCAAGAAGAAAAAGAAAATTGGCGCGGCTAAAGAAGAGAAGGCCGTGGAATTCACGCCCGCCAATTTCGCGGAGATTCAGAAACTCGCCAACGATCGCAAACTCACTCCGGACGATTTGCTGGCAGCGGCGAAAACCTATCAACCCAGTGGTCGCCACGACGAGTACATCATGTTCGCATCTGGTGGCCATAGCGGTCAGATGTTTGTGATCGGTGTTCCATCCATGCGCTTGCTTCGCAGCATCGCTGTCTTTACTCCGGAGCCATGGCAAGGATATGGCTACGGCGTTGGCGAAGATGTTCTGAAGGAGGGCGATATTCCTGGACAGGAATTGCGTTGGGGCGACACCCATCATCCCGCTCTCAGTGAAACCAAGGGCGACTACGACGGTGAATTTCTTTTCATCGGCGACAAGGCCAACGCGCGTCTTGCGGTCATTGATCTGCGCGACTTTGAGACAAAGCAAATTGTGAAAAACCCAATCACCATGAGTGATCACGGCGCGGCATTTGTAACGCCCAACACGGATTATGTAATCGAGGGAGGCCAATACGCGGTGCCATTTGGCAACGCCTACGCAACGGCCGAGGAATATCAGAAGGCGTACCGCGGAATGGTCACCTTCTGGAAGTTCGACCGCGCCAAGGGTCGCATTGATATTTCGCAGTCTTTTGCCTTGGAATTGCCTCCTTATTGGCAGGATTTGTTTGACGCCGGCAAGTTGGCGAGCGATGGTTTGATCTTTGGAAATTGTTTCAACTCCGAGCTGGCTACTGGTGGCATTGAATTGAACAAGCCTCCATTTGAAGCCGGCACCACGCAACGTGACATGGACTATCTCCACATCATCGACACAAAGAAAGCCGAGGCCGCGTTCAAGGCGGGCAAGTTTGAGAAGGTCAACGGATTCCCCGTGATTAAAATTGAGACGCTCATTGCTGACCAAATTCTTTTCTTCTCG
>CAJACJ010000379.1 GCA_903938205.1 uncultured bacterium | reverse complement strand
GCGGCGGCCATTGGCGCCGATGAAATCCGCGTGATTCCCGCCAATATCAATCCGCAGCGGCAAGAGCAACCCACCACCGCCGCGCACCACCGCGAGGCCATGTTGCGGATCGCGTTTGCGGGCGAAGCGCGCGCCGTGATTGATACGCAAGAGATCGCGCGCGGCGGCGCAAGTTTCACTGTGGACACGCTGAACAATTTGCGCGCGCAATTTCCGACCGCGCAGTTTTTTCTACTGCTTGGTGGCGATCAAGCGCTGAACTTTTATTCATGGAAAGACCCGCAAGGAATTCTTGCACTTGCCACGCCGGTGGTTGTGCCGCGGGCACCGCTGAATGCGCATGACCTTTTGCAACAGATTGCTGCGCGTCAAGACGCTGCCACCGCAAACGTGTGGCGTCCGTGGATTCTCCCACTTGAAGCCGCGGCGGATTCAAGCACGCAACTGCGCGGCAACATTATGGCGGGCGCACCGCTTAATGAAACGCTGATTGATCCAGCGGTGAACGCGTACATCAAACAGCATTCACTTTATATGTAAGGAGTGGAGCGGCGCGCACAGTGGCGTTGACATTTCATTCACACAACGCGCGATTGAACACGCACACAACGCATGCCGGCCTTAGCCCCAGGGATCTTCCTCAACCAAATGCACCTCGGATTTTCTACCCTTCATTGGCAGATGATCCAACGCCTCCGGTCGCTCATCAAAGGCCACGCGGTCAAGTGTGTAAAAACTTTGCAGCAACCAGCGATTTTCTTTTTGCAAACGCTCACGCGCTAATTGCTCTACTTCCGCCGTGTTTTTGGCTGTAATCCAAAATGTGATGTAGCCACCGGAAGGATGATCGCTTGACTCGTCGCTGTTGAGATCCAAACACACCGCGATGGAGTGCCACAATGTGCTGCCAAGCTCGCGACCGGCGTCATCAACATTGGTGTCGGGGTCAACATCTAGTTCAAGGCCCCAACATTCACGCACCTGCAAAAGCACCTCGTCTAAATCGGGACTTTGATCGTCCTCAATCGCCAAGACATCGCGTACATGCGACGGCGGCGACAACACTTCATCAAGTGAATCCGGCCAAGTCTCCTCTACTTCATGCAGCGAATGACGGCGCAACATGCGCTCCACCGTTTCCTTGTTGTCGGCGGCCACATGCACAAGCAAACCCTTCCAAGAATCCAGGAACACTTCAACAAATGGCTCCTCCGCGTTGGCGCCAACACCAATGCTGGCGTCCTCCATGATGACGGGCTCGAAGCCCTCCCAAATTTCAAGGAACGCCTCGAAGGAAATTTCTTCGCGGCCCATGAACACATCCACACTGCGATAGGCGTCGCGACTTCCAACTTCCATGATGGGCGTGACTTGCTCGGGCAGCAAACCAAGCGCCTCGCGCACAAGACCCAACATGCGATCGTGGCTGGTGACAATGTGAAATGAGAATGTGTCGGGATCGCCGTCCTCGCCCTCGTGAAATTCCAGCGTGTAGCCTTGGTTGGGACTTGGCAAATTGATGGGCTGAATTCCAAGCGGAAGCGCGAAGCCATCTATGACGGCGCGCTCTAAATCATTTCGTATTTTGTATTCGCGCATCGGACAGAAAATTCTCCAACACAGATGGTAACTGCCCAACGCCCTCGGACAAAACAGCGTTTTAGGCTCATATTGAAGGCTTTTTGAAGACTGGTTCAGGCGCGTGAATTAGTCGCCCAAGTACGCCTCTTGCACCCGACGATCATCAAGCAACTCACGGCCCAAGCCTGACAAAGTGATGGAGCCAGTCTCCATGACATAGCCGCGATCAGCCAGGCGCAACGCGGCGCGCGCATTTTGTTCCACCAATAAAATAGTCATGCCTTCATCGCGCAGTTGCTTGATGGCTTGGAAAATACGCACGACTAAAATTGGCGCGATGCCCATGCTTGGTTCATCCATCATCAACAAACGCGGCTCGCTCATCAGCGCGCGACCAATGGCCAACATTTGTTGCTCACCGCCGGAAAGTGTTCCGCCCTGCTGACGATCGCGCTCCTTGAGAATTGGAAACAGCGCGTACACACGCTCCAAGTCGCGGGCCATTGCGGATTGATCACGGCGAAGAAATCCGCCCATTTCCAAATTTTCTCGCACCGTGAGCCGCGGAAAAATTCGTCGACCTTCCGGCACCTGAGCCAAACCCATTGCCACAACTTGATCGGGTGGCGTAGTGGCCAAGTCGTGGCCAGCGAATTCGATCACGCCCGCGCGCAAGCGTTGAATGCGCGAGATGGTCATTAATGTGGTGCTTTTTCCAGCGCCATTTGCGCCAATGAGCGTGACAATTTCACGCTCGCGAACTTCAATAGAGACATCATGCAGAACATCCGCAGGACCATAGCCCGTACGCACGCTACGCACGCTTAAAAGAACTGGAGCGGATTGCGTGTTCAACCCAATTCCTCCTTGCCCAAGTAGGCCTCGATGCATGCGGGGTCGTTGCGAATATGTTCAGGCGTTCCCTGCGCGATTTGTTTTCCAAAGTTCAGCACGCAGATGCGATCGCTGACACCCATCACAACGCGCATGTGATGTTCGATCAACAACACCGTCACACCTGAGTCACGAATTCGGCGGATCAATTCCATCAATGTTCCAGTTTCAGTTGGATTCATTCCCGCCGCGGGTTCATCCAATAATAAAATACGCGGCTCGCCAGCAAGCGCGCGCGCGATTTCCAAGCGACGCTGCAAGCCGTATGGCAAATTTCGGGCGGCCTCTCCAGCGCGAGCTTCCAGTCCAACAAAGCGCAGTAACTCGTACGCCTTCTGGTAAGCGACCACGTTTTCCCTGAAAAATCTAGGCAAACGCAGCATGTTTGTGAGAAAGCCACAATGCAGTTTGGCGTGCATTCCAACCAACACATTTTCAATCACGCTTAACTCGCCAAACAGTCGGATGTTTTGAAACGTCCTTCCCATGCCCGAGCGCGCGATCAAATCGGGCGTGCGCCGAGCGCGCGACCACAACGTGACATATCCACCCGCTCCCACCACAAATCCAATCAGCGCTGGCAACGCAACTCCCCAAAATCCAATGCTTGTCAAACTTGGTCCGAAGGACCGTAGGGCTTGAGCGATTGGAAAAGGTTCGTCGTAAATGTAATTGGCCACTATGACATCTTTCCAAAGCGTGGTGGCGCGAAGAGCGAGCGTGACAAAGAACGCCAGAACAATTCCGTTCAGCATCATGCGCGTAAAAATAGTCGCGCTCCAATCGCGTCGAATTTCCTTGCCTTCAAATCGAACGCGCCCTTCGGTTGCTTGGTGCACGCCCGTGATGGCATTAAACAACGTTGACTTGCCCGCGCCATTAGGTCCGATCAGCGCGAACACTTCGCCACGCTTCACTTGAAATGAAACACAATCATTGGCCACAAGTCCACCAAAACGCATGGTGACGGCGTCCACTTCCAAGATTGGATCTTGAATGTGCTCAGCCACACTCATGGCACTGACTCCACAACTTTTTTCTTTTTGGAATTCACAATGGACAACTTCGCGGGCAACAAACCATCCGGGC
>CAJACJ010000378.1 GCA_903938205.1 uncultured bacterium | reverse complement strand
CAGTGGATTTTTCACGTCGAAGACCAGTGGTTGGAAAATGCGATGCGCCTTGGGACGAATGGAGTTTTGCGATTGACTTGTCCTCCAATGGCGAAGGTGATGCGTGGGATGTTGTGGCGAGAGTGCAAGACATCAACGGAGTGGAACATCGTTGCGCCACCAAAGTGGCGGCGCGAAATGCAAACGATTTGCCGGAGCGCAAGCCGCAAGAACCCATCGATCGTAAAGATCGCTTTGAGAAAAAAAATGAGGCCATGAAAAATGGCTAAACGAGGATTCACCATTATTGAATTGGTTGTCGCCATTATGATCGCCGCGATTATTTCCGGCGCCGTGGCTAGCTCGCTTAGTCAACTGGGCCGCGCGCGGAATATTTCTCGCATTCGCATGACGGCTTCACGCCGCGCCTCCGACGCCTTGGAAAGTATTCGACGCGATGTGCAAAGCGCGGTTCGCAGCGACGACTTGTTTGACACGCGACTACGCATTGCGCCTGAAACTGTGCGCTCGTCCGTTGGCGAAGTGGATCGCGATCAATTGCTTTTATTCAACACGCGATTGCGCCCAATTCGAACGATTGATTATTCGGGCGAAGGCGATGAATACGAAACCCAATATCGAATTGAAGAAGACCGCGATGGTCCCGCCTTGTGGCGCCGCCGGGACGCGGTACCCGATGAATTTGAGGACGCGGGCGGAATAGCCGAGCCTATTGGTGACGGCGTCATTGGCGTGCGCTTTGAAGCTTTTGACGGACAATCTTGGATTCAAGAATGGGACAGCGATGTGGACGGTCTTCCAATTTCCATTCGCGCAACCGTAACCGCTAGCGGCGCTCGACCTGGTGAAGATGCGTTGAACGATCCCCGCTCGCTTGCGGTCATGCGCACGGAAATTCCTATCGACCGCGTTATAAAACCAAAATTGGATGAAGCCACTCTTGCCGCACAAGCTGCTGCTGAAGCCGCGGCGCAAGCGGCGGGTGGCGGCGCTGCTGGCGATGCGGCTGTCGGAGGATCAGGTGGCGGAGCAACTGGTGGTGGCATGAGTGCAAATGGTGGAGGCGGTCGCGGTGGACAAGGTGGCGGCAAAGGCGGCGACATGAATCAAGGCGCTGGCGGCGGACAAGGTGGTGGTCGTGGTGGACAAGGTGGCGGATGGAGTGGCGGTCGCGGCGGACAAGGTGGTCCAACAGGTCCCGGTGGAACTCGTCCACCCGATGGCGGCAATCGTGGCGGAGGAGGATCATGATCGCGCCACATACGCGCACTGAAATGTGGCGCAATGTCCACGACCGCAATAAGCATGCGGAAATTTCTAATGCGCGTCATGTTCGCGCCCTGAAGCATTACGCGCCGCGCAAAGGCGTGGTCACCATCATGGTGATTTGGGCCATTGCCATTGCCTCCATTGTTGTTGCCGCCACGCAAATCCTTGCGTTTCGTGAAGCCACCTTGGGGCGCGAATGTATTTCACGCGTGCAAGCGCGTTGGGCCGCGCGCGCCGGTGTTGAAACCATGATCTCCATTATGGAGTGGCACAATGCAAATCCAGATCCAGACGACGCGCTTGCTCTTACGCGTGATCTTGAAAGCAACGCATTTGGCGAAGTGGAAACTGGAACGTGGGACATTCGCCACTTCATTGATGGTCAAGAATGGGCTGGACCCATGGATGAAAATTCCAAACTCAACATCAATGTCGCCACGCGTATGCAATTGCTTGAATTGCCAAATATCACGCAAGATGTTGTGGATTCCATTTACGATTGGCGCGATGCCGACAACGAACCGCAACAACTTGGCGCCGAAGCTGACTTCTACAGAAATCGCGGGCTTGGATACGAACCACGCAACGGAAATTTTCGCTCAATTGCCGAACTTGAATTAGTGGCTGGCGCCTGGCCTCAATATTTGCGCGGCGAGGATTGGAATCTGAACGGTCGCTTGGATCCCAATGAAGACGACGGCAAACGCACCATGCCTGACGACAACGCCAATGGAAAGTTGGAGGCGGGTTGGTCGCAATACCTCACCGCTTCCACTCGCCCAGTCACAAAATCCGCGAGTGGTCAACCACGGCTTGACTTGCGTAAAGCCAACTCCGAAGAATTAATGACGCGCACAGGCATGGACGCAACGCAAGCGGCCGCGATTCTGACCTATGCAAAAGTTGGCAACGCGCGCATGGCGCAAATTCTTTCCGTACCTCTTTCACAACTCACTGGATCTCGCACGGCTGGCGCCACAGGTGCTGGAGCTGCGGGTGCCAATCGCACTGGTCGATCAAGCGCTGGTCAACCTCGCGGCGCTACCGCTCCCGCTGCGACTACCGTGAAAAATCTCGACAACAAACAACTCACGCTTGTGTTAAACGAGTGCTCGTTGGATGACACTCGCACTTCACAAGCCAACGCCGGAAAAGTAAATCTAAACACCGCAAGCCGCGCCTTACTGCGGGATATCTTGCAACTCGATACCCGATATGCGGATTCCATTTTAAGTCGCCGGATTTCGAAACAGTCAGGGCTCCTAAGTCTGGCTGATATCGTAGATTTGCCTGGTGCAACACAGGAGCAACTATTGATATTGGGTCAAGTCGCCGATGTGACTAGCAGCGTGTACATGATTTCCAGCCGCGGTCGCGCAACAACTTCTGGCGCAGAGGCTGAAATAGTTGTGATGGTGGATCGTTCGGAATCACCAGTTCGGATTTTGGAGTATCGAGAACCATGAAGCGGCGTACAAAAGCACAACTTGATCCAGATTGCGTGGTCATTCTCTCGGCGAGCGATGAGAAAGCCTTTCGTTTTCGTCGAAACGAAACTGGCGTTGTCATGGAAGGCGCTTGGGACTCCAGCCAAATTGTTGACTCCAATGTGAAATCACCCTCCGCGACAATCGCCGTGTTGCAACCAGCGCGCATTGTCTGTCGCACAATTGAATTGCCCGACGCTCCGGAGGACAAATTGGAAATCGCTTTGCAATTGCAAGCCGAGACAAAACAAATGGGTTCTGTTCACCCATGGCGCACAGCGAGTTCCGTGCTTGCGTTCCGCTGCGATGACGGCGGTCGCACTGGCGTTGTTGTGGATTGGCCCACGAATGACGTGGGCCCTTCGCTCTCGCGCGATTTGCCGCCCGATGGCGAGCCGCTTTTCGCGGGCGACTCCGCCATTCTTGCCGCGGTGTTGGATGGCTGCGCCGCGGGACCTTTGGTATCTGTGACCCAAGACCGCACCGCATTTTCTTTCGCGCTTCGAACTCCCAAGGGACTTTCTGTTCGAAGCACTCGCATCGATCCATCGCAATGGCCCGACGCCGCCACGGTGGCTGTTGTTGAAAGCGCCCTTCGCGGCGGCATGAACGCCGAACAAGCAGAAGTGCTTCTTGGCTTGTTGGATGAAGCGATTGAAGCCGCTGGTGATGGCGGATTTGGTTGCACGCAGATAGATCGCGACGCGCTTTCAACGCGCGTAAGTGGCATTGAAAATGTGGACGAATGGCGTGAACATGGATTGAAGGCACTGGCCGCTTTAATGTGGTTTAGCCACGCAAAACCGCTGGTTTCGTTGCGCGCCCAACCACTGGGCGAACGCCCGGGTCATGTAGGTGAATGGATCAATCACTTGGGCGAACCTCAATATCTTGTGCGCGCCGCGATGATCTTTCTTGTGACGTTAATTTTGGCGCCACCAATTTGCGCGGGTGCTCGACTGTTGTGGCTTCACTGGAAAATTGGCGACATGGAAACCAAGGAGCGTTCCCTACGCGCCTATGAAAAACAATTGGACTTGTATACAGATCTCTCGCGCCATGCGTGGCCTATGGGCAAGCTGCTAGGCGATTTATCCAACGTCACTCCCGAAGGCATCGAGTGGGAAGATCTCACCATTTCACAAGATCGCAATGTTTCAATTCGTGGACTTGCAAAATCACACGACGAACTATCCGGCACGGAAGTTATTTTGGCTCTTGAAAAACAATTGTCTGAAAGCAAAGTGTTTGACAAAGTGACCAAGAGATGGGATCCACCTGATAGCAAAGGCATGCTTAAATTCACGTTGTCAGCGACGGTGGTCAGGCCCTCGATGCGTCCAAATTTTAAAGAAGCGCAAGACTTTGGCCGCAAGACATTGGCGGAACGCAAATATCCTGCGCCCCCGCCTTCACCAGCGCATGTCGATACGACAAGCGCTAAAAACGATGGAATTTCAGCCTCAACTGCAACTGTTGGCGCCGTTGAAGAGTCGACTTCTGCGCCCAAAGACATTCCATCCTTGGACCCGTTGAATGATCCCGCGCAAAATGTCACCGATGCGACGGGGAGCGGATCGCCCGCATCAACTGTGAAAACAACGAAGCGCGCAGTCATTCAAAAATCTCCGAAATCAAGTTCGGCGCCACTGTCCACTGAAACAGACAGCGCACAACCTGCTGCAAATCCATCGCCAACCGAAAACACCGAAGCCGACTCCGACACCGTCACCCAGAAAAAAAGTCGCAGCGCACGAACAACCACATCGGGCACAAACGATCTGCCGAAACGCAGTGAACGCACGCCCGACAGCGCGAATGT
>CAJACJ010000377.1 GCA_903938205.1 uncultured bacterium | reverse complement strand
TGCGCCCAATCACGGGTCGCAAGCATCAACTACGCGTGCACTGCGCCGCGCTTGAAATTCCGATTGTGAACGACCCTATGTATCCAACATTTCTGCCAGAGCCCGCACGCGATGCGCCAGAAGATTTCAGCAAGCCACTGCAACTCTTGGCGCGCGCCGTTGAATTCACCGATCCCATCACCGGCGCGGCGCGCACATTCACAAGCGCGCGCCAACTAGAATGGCTTGCAACACACACATGAACAGCCCTGCGCACCAATCCCCCGCCGGTCGACTTGAGTTGATCTGTGGCCCTATGTTCGCGGGCAAAACCACGGAACTCATTCGCCGCCTTGAAGCCGCGCGCGCCGCGCAAGAAATCACTCTTGCCATAAAGCCCGCGAAGGACACGCGCTACGCCGATCAAGAATTGGTCACGCACGCGGGCGGTCGCACCCGCGCCATAGCCGTGGCAACCGCCGCCGACATTCTTGCCGCGGCCAGCGACGCGCGCGTGATTGGCATTGATGAAGCGCATTTTTTTGGCGCGCAACTTTCCGCGGTGTGCCTCGCGCTTGTCGCTTCAGGCCGGCGCATGATTATTGTCGGCCTGGAATTTGACCACCGCGGCGACGGGTTTGAACCATTTCCAACTTTGCTAGCGCACGCGCATGACACCACTCGAATCACTGGCGTGTGTTCTTCATGCGGCGGCGCATCTATTCATAGTCAGCGCATGGTCACCAGCGCTGAACGCATTCATGTTGGCGGTATTGGCGATTACGAACCGCGATGCGCGGCGTGCTTTATTCCAAGCGCGCAATGAAATGTTGTTGCCACAGAAACTTATTCAATTCGCCCTTTTTGCGGCAACTTTGTTTGCTTCATAAATAATTACAAACTCGCGCCGCCATCATTCACAACAACAAATCGCGCGGCGGATTTATAACCACCAGCGAAACATCCAAAGATAGGCTCAGCAAATTCATGAAAGAATGCGCGCGCCTGCTCCACGCCAAGTTGGCGCACGCCAGAAAGTTCCAGCGCCTCCCAGCGGCTCCAGCGCACGGTGGAAGGCGCGTCAACATAAATAGAAATGTCCAAGTGTGCCCGCGGAATTTCATGCAGTGCGTGAATTCCTTCGCACACAACAATCGGCGCGCCTTGCACGCGTTGATAGCCCTCGCGCGAGTGCGACACAAATGACCACACCGGAATTGTCACATCCTCGCCGCGTCGAAGCGCCGCCAAATCACTGGCCAAACGCGGCAAATCAGAATATTCCGGCACGTCGCGCAAATGCTCGGGCGTGACGTCGTAGTTTGGAAAGTAATGATCGGTGGCAATCACGCACGAAGAAAGTTGCGCGGCCAATGTGCTTTTGCCCGCGCCCACCGGACCCGTTATGCCAATCACCACGCGCTCCGTCACGCCTCCGTGTGTCGCATGAATGGGCGTTTTATTTCCAACGACATCCGCATTCTTGCGCGCAATATCTGTCACTAATTTCATGTCTTCGCGATTGCACCCTACTCGCCCAACAGCCAAGTTCTTTGCCGCCGCAATCACCGCCACCGCATCAAGAATGCGCTGACTTGCGCCGCTCCACTGCAACATTTCTTGTTCACGCATTGGCTCGCTCATACTGTCCTCATGAACTCAGAGTACTCATCAATTCACTATTCTGTGGTTCACATGCACCAACTCACCGGACTCATTGGCGTTGTCGTCATTCTTACAATTGGATTCTTGCTGTCCACCAACAAGCGCAGCATTAATGTGCGCACGATTGTCTCTGGTGTGGCCATTCAATTTCTAATCGCATTTCTCTTCTTACGATTTCCGCCAGTGGTGCGCGTGTTCGATTATTTCGCGGCCGGCGTGACGCGCGTGATTTCATTCGCCGACCAAGGCACCGTATTCATCTTTGGAAAAGTGGGCGACGCCAGCGGTCCGTGGGGATTTAT
>CAJACJ010000376.1 GCA_903938205.1 uncultured bacterium | reverse complement strand
CGACTTCGAACCGCCGACTGCGCACTTCTGGTCATTGACATTCAAACCAAATTCGCAAAGCACATAGCCAAATGGGATTGCTTGGTCGCCAACAGCGCCATTTTGGTGCAAATGGCAAACACGCTAGAAATTCCCGTGATTGTGACTGAGCAAAGCCCGCAAAGCCTGGGCGCAACGACTCCAGAAATCACACAGCACCTGTCGAAAAGTACGCCCGTCTACACAAAGACACGTTTCAGCGCCTACACAAGCGATGTCGCCGCGCAACTGCGCACGCTGAATCGTTCACAAATTCTTATTTGCGGAATTGAAGCCCAAGTTTGCGTTCTGCAAACCGTTCTAGATCTTGCCGCTCACGGTCGCCAACCATTTCTGGTGACTGACGCAATTTCCGCCACAGATGCCAGTCAAATTGCACCAGCATTTCGACGAATGGAACACGCCAACGCCATTGCCACTGGAACGCTCAGCGCCATGTATGAACTTCTGCAAGACGCGACGCACCAACACTTCAAAGCTTGCCTTGAATTAGCCAAACGCATTCAGTTTTAAATTCATTCGCCACTCGTTTGAATGGCGCTCCTAACGCAATTTGAAATTCAATTTGTAAAAACATGAAAAGAGAGGCAAGAACCTCTCTTTCATGTGTTTATGTTAAATAACAAAGCATTTGCCGTCGTAATATGAAATTACGTTTGGCAAATCGGACAAGCCGTCTCAATTAACCCGCAGCTGGTGGCTGCCGAGAAATCTCTAGCACTTTAATTCTAATTTCCTGAGCCTGAGCCTTAATGTCCTGCATGGCTTTACGAACACGAGTGCTCGCCGCCTTATTTCCACCGCTGGCCTTGGCAATGTCGTCCGCCGCTTCTTCAACCTTCTTTTTAAGCAATTCGTAACTTTCCATGACTTCTAATCTCCTGAGGTTAGGGGTGACAAGAGGCGAAAGTGCCTTTGCACCATAGTAACGCCTATTTTGGCTATCTGTGGATCTCGCCCCAAAAGTTCCAATTTAGTTATCTTTGGCATAGACCTCTATTTCGAGGTTAAAAAGCCAATGGCCAACGAACTACTCATAGATCTGAATTCCATTGATTTGAATGCCGTTGCTCTTAACCAAGCCGCAGTGGACAAATTGCTGCCCCAAACTGGTCCCATGCGGCAAATGGACCATCTGATTTGGCGCGACGAACAATTTAGTTGTGGCGTGGCCGTGAAGCACATTCGTCAGGATGAATTTTGGGTCCCCTACCACATTCCAGGTCGCCCCTTAATGCCTGGGGTGCTCATGATTGAAGCGGCCGCACAATTGTGCAGCGTCTTGCAAACACTTGCCATTCCAGATGTGGGATTTCTTGGCTTCACTCGCTGCGATGAAACTTCTTTTCGTGGACAAGTTGTTCCGGGCGATCATTTTTACACGATCTCCAAACTTGTTGAGCGCAATCGACGCCGATTTGTTTGCAGAGTGCAAGGCGTTGTGAATTCAAAATTAGTTTTTGAAAGCACGATCACTGGAATGAAACTCTGAGCATGCAATGATCCCGACCAACGTGACAAGTCCCGTCCGTTTGAAACCCATCGCAAAAGGTCGCGCTTGGGGAGGAACAACTTTTTCCCACTGGAAAAAATTCGCGGCGCCCGCAACTGGAGAACTTGCCATTGGTGAAAGTTGGGAAGTGGCGGATCTTCCGGAATCAATCGCCAACGGTTGCTCATTGGTGGCTGCGGGAGACGGCGCAGGAAAAACATTGCACGAACTTGTTGACCTTGATACGCCAGGATGGATGGGCCGCGCCCGCTTAACCGCGCAGGGACGCTTTCCACTTTTGGTCAAATTCCTCGATGCAGCGGAGCATTTATCAGTTCAAGTACACCCTGATGAAGCCTACGCCGCGGCCAATGCTTCGGCGCATTTAAAAACTGAATCGTGGTTTGTGTTGGCCGCAAAACCTGGCGCCACCATTTGGCGCGGCGTGAAGGAGCATGTCACCAAACAAGAATTTGAAACTCGCTTGCGCAGCGGCGCCAGCATTCTTGATTTGCTGGTTGAAGTGCGCGTGCAACCAGGCGATTGCATTGATCTTCCAAGCGGTCTGTGCCATGCGTTGGGCGAAGGAATCACCGTCGCCGAAATTCAAACACCAAGCGACACCACATTTCGTGTTTTTGATTGGAATCGCAACGACCCGTCGCGCCTGCTGCATCTTGATCAAGCCATGGCGTGCATTCAATTTGGCAAGACGCAACGCCTTGACCACCTTGCAATTCGCAACGCGGCAACGGCGCCCGCGATTCAAACACGTTCTTTCCGCACCACGCTTTTGTCGCGCACTGATCACTATAAAATTGAGCGCATAGAAGCCATGACCGCCACCACGCTTGAAGTGATCACGCATCAGCGCCCCGTATGTTGGCTGGTTCTTAGCGGCAGCGTTTCGGTTGATGGCAAAACACCTGTGTCAGCATCCGCATGGGAAACCCTGCTTTTTCCAGCTGTTTCTGAAGGCTGCGTCGCGAAGCTGAGCATGGGAACCACATTCTTGCGCATCACGTTGCCCGATCCAATGGATCGATTCATTGCGTAGGCTGTTCTTGTGAATCACGCTCCTATTCAAAAACTTTCTTTCCTTCGCACGGCGGCCATTGCTGTTTTTATTTCATGCAGCGCT
>CAJACJ010000375.1 GCA_903938205.1 uncultured bacterium | reverse complement strand
GTTCCTTCAGTCATGACGCCTTCCATAGCGTCACGCGCCGTCAACGCGATCGCCTCTGGCATCACGCGCTTGCTTGGAACTGAATATTGATTGTCCGCGCCTTCGGTGCCAAGCGACAAGCGCGCTGGAACCATGCTTCCATCCCTGCAAAATGCGGAGAAGGCTTGCACCATTTGAATTGGAGTGACTCCAATTTCATGACCCATGCACACGCTTGTTTGCGTGTAGACCGACCACTTCTTAGGCGTGGTCACCAAGCCTTCGCTCTCGCCAGGAATTCCAACGCCGCTCTTTTGTCCAAATCCAAATCGCTGCAACATGTTCTGCATGTCGCTAAATTTCATACGCTCCGCCGCGGCCGCCATTCCACCGTTGAGCGACTTCACAAGAACTTTTTTCCAACTCACCGGGCCCGCATATTTCACATCGCGAATCACGCGGCCAAACTTGGTGACATACGGACCGTTTGGTAAATGCACGATTGTTTCTGGCTTAAACACGCCAAGTTCTGTGGCCGTCGCCCAGACAAATGGCTTGAATGTGGAACCCGGCTCGTACGGATCCGTGACATTTCTGTTTCGTCCAAGCGACGCATGCAACGCACGCGATGGATCCGTGGTCACTTCCTTCCATCCCTTGCGCGGATGCAGCACATCCGCCATGGCCAGAATGTCGCCGGTCTGCACATCCATAATCACGGCGCGCCCGCCACCCGCGTTCCATTCCTTCACCGAATCCTGCAACAGCCGCTCCGCAATTTCTTGCGCGACTAAATCAATAGATAAACGAATATCAACTCCATCACGCGGCGGTTGATAATCATTTCCCTCAATCCACAACGGTTGCCGCTTTACATCGCGCAGAAAAACCAACTGACCATCTTTGCCGCGAACTTCCGCATTGTGGCGCAACTCCGCGCCAGCTTGACCGCTTTGCTCAAGACCAACTCGACCAATCACCATGGCCGCCAAATTGCCCGCCGGATATTCACGAATTGGACGTGACTCAATTCCAATTCCAGGAATGTTCAACGCATGAATGGCATCCACTTGCTCCGGAGTCAACATGTCCGCAAGTTGCACATAGCGATCATCCGCGCGCTTATTTAAAATGGTCTGTATTTTTTTTGGCGATTCACCAAGCGCGCCGCCAATCGCACCAGCAGCATCCTTGAATGGATCACCCACCGCTTGGGAATCGGGCTCCGCCAATTTGCCCTTGCGAATCCGATCCCAACCTCGATCCCAAATCATGGCCGGGTCCGCAAAAAGTCTGCGTCCCATCAAACTAGACGCAAGCACTCGACCGCGACGATCAACTATTTGTCCACGCGATGCGAGTTCAGGCGCGGTGCTTTGATGCACTCCCGCAGCCGCCATAAGTCGCGGATCATCTGTTGTTTTTAACCATGCAACACGCGCAGTGATGCAAAGCAATATCGCCGCCGTGGTGATAATGAGCACGCGACTCCAAGCGCGAATTCGGCTTGATTGCATCTCGGAAATCTGTGAAATGGAAAACTGCTTCATCCGCCAAATTCCACTTGTGCCGCGTCGGCATCTTTCACGCCCGGCTTCGTGGCCAAACGTGGTTGGGTTGGTGGCGCGGGCGCGTCAAGTCTGTGAGGAATGGGGCGCCACTGCATCTTCATGGAATCCAACGCCAGACGAATCGCGTCGGGTCGCACTTTGGATGCCACGTCCGCACGACATCTCATTAAATCCCTTTGTTGTTCGATCAATCTCCAATGCGTTCTAGAAATCTTTGCGGCAACTTCATAGCGCTTCTGCCGCGTCGCCAAAAGCGCGGTTGCCATAATTCCAAGACCCAACAAGATGGCGATTACTTTTCCGAACATGGTCCGGTCCTTGAACTCAGTTGGTTTGTGGAAGTTGAATGCTCATGCCTGGAGAAAGCGCCGCTGGATTTGAAAGGGTTGAACCATTCGCCTCCGCAATTTCTTTCCACCTGCTTGTCTTGCCTAATTTATTTTTGGCAATGGAACCAAGCGTGTCGCCTTTTTGCACAACATAAGTGGTCGCCGTGGCGGACTTGCTCACTTGTTTCGGCGTCAACTGTGTCGATGTTTTTGTGGTGGCTGGTTTTGCATTTGCAACAACCACTTCAATCACGCCGCCTTGCGCGCCAGTTTTTGTGGGCGCCATATCCACGCTTGCAATATCGGCCGCCGCAAGAAGTGGAACTTGCTCATTGAATTTAGAATTAAGATTTGCCGAACCGTGAAGCGCGGAGCCCTCTTGCTCTTGTGGAGTCACACTGACGCGCGCTCCCTTGGCTGTTGACGCCAGCACGGCGCCATGGCGAAGTTGCTCCACCGGAGGTAATCGAAGCGTGACACCCTTGCGCAACTTTGCCGCATTTGGAAGGGCTTTCTTGTTGTATTCAGCAAGTTCCTTCCACAGCGATCCATCTCCATATTCCTTGGCGCAAATGGAATACAAGGTTTCACCCTCGGCAATCGGATGCAACTGAACTCCTGGCTCGCTCTCCTGCACCTTGGTTGCTTTGCTTTTTTCCGTGGAAGCAATCACGGTTTCTGACGCGGTGTTTGGCACATTTGAAATTGGTCGAACACCCGTGGTGGTTCGTGGAATTTCCTGCTGTGGCGCAGCAATAAGATTGGATGTCGGACGGACATCAGTTGATGTATTTGCCGCCATCACCTCGGTGGTTTGCACGGTGGTTGCGCCAGCGATTGGAGCGATGGAAATTTGTCGAGCAACTCGAATACGCGACGGATCGGGGCGATCAAGATTCGCGCTTCCTTGTCTTGTGGCCGTGCTGAAATGATCGCTGACAAGTATGCCAACAAACAGCAGCAATCCAAATCCCACAACCATCGCTAATTTATTTTCTCGTGTCATTTCGCATCCTTGCGTTGTGGCAATCTTGATTTTTGAAACTCTTGAATGCCAATTGTTCATTCACAAACTTTTATCAACACTAGTGAATCCATCCACTATTGATTTTGTATCCGACGAGGAACCTATATACCACCAATCCGAACTATTCGAAGCTTGGCGGAGCGAGCCCTAGGATTCGCTTCGCATTCGGCTTCGCTTGCAACCAACGGCTTTCGAGCGATTCGGGTCACCCATCCATGGCGTTCCCAATCGGTGAAAGCTCTTTTGATTAATCGGTCTTCTAGGCTGTGGAACGCCAAAATTGCCATGCGAGCATTTTGAGCCAGCCAACTTGGATTGGTTGGCTGCCCATCTTTTGCAGCTTTAGAAACACTTGGCAAACCAGGGGCTCCACCCCGAAACTGGGCAAATTGGTTGCCTTGAGCATCCGTTGGCGATGGCTGAAATGTGGCAATTTCATGCTGAAATATGGCTAAAAGTGTCTCAAGCGACTCCAATTCCTTGTTCACCGCAATCCGCAGAGCCATGAAAGTTCGTGTCGCGGGATGCATGCGACTTTGCCTGGCCTTGCCCCCATACGCGGAGACCACCGCCTTGGCTAAATCTGAAGTGGTTTTCAGCAACCCAAGGTCGCGAACATAGATAATTCGTCTGGCAATTCTGCGAGAAAACGGGTCCTCTCCCAGTTGAAAAATCAAATCAGCAAGCTCCACCTCTGAAATCCGCGCTAGCAACGCCTGGGCACTTTCTCCCGTGCTTTGATCAAGCCGCATATCGAGTGGCCCGGCAGCCCCAAATGAAAAACCGCGCGC
>CAJACJ010000374.1 GCA_903938205.1 uncultured bacterium | reverse complement strand
CGGTGTTTGGACTTATTCTGGGTTTGATTGCGTGCCAAAATGGAATGCGCGTAACGGGTGGTGCCGCTGGCGTGGGCAAAGCGACCACTGCGACCGTTGTGCAAACGGTGGTCTCCGTGGTGCTAGCCGATCTTTTGTTCACCGCCATTTTCTACGCGCTTGGTTGGAACTAACCACAGCGCTTCCGCGCAAAAAAATTGCGGACTACAACAACTACCGCGCTTTACATTATTCCGTGTGCTACCCCTATGCCTTGCATCAACTCAGTCAGGGCAAAAATATTGCGCACCACAACACCTACCGCGCTTCACATTGTTCCGTGAGCTACCCCTATGCCATGCATCAACTCAGTCCGCGCGCAAATGCCGGCGAACGTTCAAATTCAATTTCGCAGCCTAATTCCGCTGAGTTCCAACCGAGTCACCGCGGCCATCACTTCGGCGATTCCTAAATTTGTTTTCTGAGACAATTCATCGTAATCAATTGATCTCATGCTTCGAGCAGCCGCCAAAACTTGCTCCATGGCTGGCGTAAGTTTCAACACCCCAGCCGCAGGCTTCACTTCATGCAACACATCAGCGCCCGTATTTTTGCGCGCCGCAATTGCGCCAGCCACCAACATGGAACTTGATCTCAACTGCTGTGACACATCAGCGACATTGGTGACAAGCGCTGCCCACCCTTCGCGAATGGCGCGATGGCACCCCTCGCTTGAAGGCGAATCAACCCGCCCAGGCACCGCCATCACTTCACGCCCATGACTTTCAGCGGCGAGTCGCCCCGTAATAAGCGCGCCTGAATTCAAGCGCGCCTCAATCAGAAGAGTTCCCAAACTCAGCGCGCTAATGATACGATTGCGCCTTGGAAAAAGTCCACCCTCACTTGGGTGATAGGTTGGAAACTCGCTACACAGCACGCCGCCAGCCGCGACGACCGAATCAAACAACGGCGCGTGTTCAGGTGGATACGCCCTGCCAACGCCGCCCGCCAGCACCACCACCGTACGCCCATGATGACGCAACGCCGATCGATGCGCCGCCGCGTCAATTCCACGCGCGCCGCCAGAAACAATGGTAAATCCCTGCTCCGCAAGCCAGCCCGCGAATCGATCAGCTTGCTCCATTCCGTAGGCGGTGCAAATGCGACTGCCAACAACCGCCACGGAAAACCGGTCCGCTTCTTGGAACGCGCCACGCACCCACAACGCCAGTGGTTCCGGCGTGGCGGTCTTTAGAAGTTCCGGCCAATCGGCGTCTCCGGGCAGAATGCCGCACACAGATTCGCGGTCCATTTCCTCAAACTCGCGCTGCACATTCACGGCGTCCATATTGCGGCGCACTTCATCCGCGCCACGGCGCAGAACTTCCGCCAGTTCGGTTACCGAAGCCGCCAAAACATTTGTGGCACTGCCAAAGGCCTCTAGCAAATTGCGACCTTCAATCGGACCAACCCCGCGGGTCATTGCGAGTTTCCAATGATCATGCGGAATATTTTTAGGTGTTCGGGGCATGTCGCCACGCTACGACAGATTTGTCGCGTTTCAGAAATCACCGCCAAATTTCCGCAAAATGAATTTTTTAATCAGCGGCGTGCGGCCAAAATTCTTCGCTTGCGCCACCCGCGATCAATCCTGAATCGCCCACGACAGAATTTCCGCTTTCAGAATGCGAGATCACTATATATGGCTCAACATTCGCCTCTTCACTCCAGGTCCATTTGCCATCGACCATTTCTTCCGTTTGATCGCTCGTCTGTTTTTCAGCAATTTCGACGGTAATTTCACCCGATTTTGTATCAACATGTTGCGTCGCGGCGGCAATTTCAAAGGGAGTTTCAACAGGCAAATCAATGTCATGCTCATAGCGTTGCGGTGCATCAACCACTTGCGATACTGCTTCTTCCCGCGCCTCACTTACAAAATCCGTCTTGGCCTGCGCTTCTTCAAGCCATTTCTTTTCAAGCGATGTGGCAACAAATCGGGTCGATGGCGTGAGTGGAATTCCAGTTGTCAAACCAATAAAAACAATCAACGCGCCGCCTCCCATCAACCATAATCTTCGTTGGCCAGAAGCCAAGCGAGTGAGCAATGT
>CAJACJ010000373.1 GCA_903938205.1 uncultured bacterium | reverse complement strand
TTCGCTCGACCCATTGGCGGCATTGTGTGGGCGCACGTTGCCGACCGCCGCGGTCGCGCGTATGTATTTTCACACACCGTGTTGGGTATGGCGGCCACCACATGTTTAATTGGACTGCTGCCTGGTTATGCCACGCTTGGAATTGCTGCACCAATATTGCTGGTGGTGCTGCGACTTGTGCAAGGCATGGCGCTGGGCGGAGAAATTCCATCGTCACTGTGCTGGCTCAGCGAGCACGCAGGCCGGCGGCGCGCCGGATTGGTCACGGCCATTTTGCTTGCGGGCGTGAACTCCGGTTTGTTGCTTGGACAAACCGTGGCGCTGATTATTTCCTCCATATTTGGACACGAACACGCCATGAACTGGGCGTGGCGCTTGGCATTTTTCTTTGGCAGTTGCGTGGGCGTGTTCGCATATTTCGTGCGCCGTCATGTTGGCGAGACCGCGGAGTTTGAAAATCTGCAATCCAGCGGTCAAGTCGACCCATTGCCGCTGCGCACGTTGCTAAGCAAATCACCGCGCGCGTTGGTCTCTGGATTCTTAATGTGCAGCGTGCACGCGTGGATTGTGGCGGCGCTGTACTTGGCGTTGCCTTCATTTTTAATTCGCACATGCAACACGCCGCAATCAACGGCTGACTTCATTGCATTAGTTTCGGCGGGTTGCGGGTCCGTGATCTATGTCTTCAGTGGATGGATTGCAGACAAAGTTGGAGCGCGCAGATTTTGCGCGTGGGCGTTGATAGCCGTCTTTGTGTGCGCGCTTCCCGCATATGCGTCTGTTGAAACAAGTGGCGCCACTTGGCTTGTTGCGCTGGGTGCGCTCAGCGGCACTTTCATTGGCGCGTACTTGGGATTGTTGCCGCGGTTGTTCGCTTCACCGGTGCGCGTGTCTGGCATTGCGGTTTCATACGACAGCGCCGCGGCGTTGGTTGGTGGCAGCGGACCGTTTGTCATGTTGTTGGTGACGGACAAATTTGGCGCGCTTGGTGTGGGCGCGCTATTTATGTTGATCACCGCCGGCGGATTGATTGGTCTGTCGCTTATGCCAACACAAAAAGCGTGACCCCAATTACTGCGAAGACTTTGTCAAAGTTTCCATGACGCGATCTAAATTAAAACTGCCGGGCTTCTGACGCGGTGGAAAATCCTTGAAGCTTTGCAGCCACCGTCCCACATATGCGCTTGCTGGCGCAATGGCAAACATGTGGTCCAAATACCACCGCTGATAGCCCATGGCGTTTTCATGCTGCGCTCTTTCAAATGGATCCATGCGCAGATTCACCAATAGCGGCGCGCGCAATTGAACAAACGGTTGCTGCCATACATTCATTCCCTCGGCCTGCTGCTCTAGGAAGGTCACCTTCCAATTTTCAAAACGTAGCGCAGCCACGCTGCCATCATCAGTCCAGTAAATAAAATCTTTGCGCGGCCACTCCGCCTGGCCCTTCAACGCGGGCATTAAGTTGTAACCATCAAGATGAACCTTGTATGTCATGTCACCAATCTTGCGACCCTTCAGCAAATCTTCTTTCACGGTTGGATCACCAGCCGTCGCAAGAAGTGTGGCAAGCATGTCCTCATGTGCGGCAATGTCGTTCACAATAGTTCCTGGTTGAATAGTGCCCGGCCACTTGATGAGAGTTGGCACGCGATAGCCGCCCTCCCATTGCGTGTTCTTTTCACCGCGAAACATGGTGGTTCCGCCATCGGGCCACGTGAAAGTTTCCGCGCCGTTGTCGCTGGAATACATAATGATGGTGTTCTCATCCAGACCAAGTTTCTTTAACTTGGCCAACAGCAAACCAACGTGTCCGTCGTGCTCCACCATGCCGTCGGCAAAAATGCCCAGACCAGTTTTGTTTTGCGACTGCGCTTTCAGGTGCGTAAAAATATGCATACGCGTTGAGTTCCACCACATAAAGAATGGCTTGTCGGCCTTGGCGGCGCGCTCCATAAAGTCCATCGCCATTGCGTTCACTTCTTCATCGATGGTTTCCATGCGTTGCTTTGTAAGCGGGCCGGTGTCGGTCATGCGGCCATCGGAAAAACTATGGATGACGCCGCGCGGACCAAAGCGCTCTTTAAATTTTGGGTCTTTTGGATAGTCCGGATTTTCAGGCTCCTCCTCCGCGTTCAAGTGGTAAAGATTTCCAAAGAACTCGTCAAAGCCATGCGCGGTTGGC
>CAJACJ010000372.1 GCA_903938205.1 uncultured bacterium | reverse complement strand
TGAGATATTTAATTTCCTCCTCATCAAAGCTGCCAGTGATTTGACCGCTTCCACCAATGCGGCTTTGCAATTTTGGAGCGGTGTAGACCTGACCGTCAAGCACAATGGCCATGGCGCGGCCAATGTTTGGACCAGTCAGCCGGCCCATTTCTTGACCACCTGTTGAATCAAGACGAAATGCGATGCTGGTTCGACCAAGTTCGTCGATGCTGCGCGAGGCGCGCTCCAAACTCCATGAATGACCTGAGCCACTGTGGGTTAGAATTTTTTCCGCCGATGTGGCCAACAAAAGATATGGCTTGCCGTCGTAGCTTGCGCCGATCAAATCGCGGTTGGCGAAATACGTGGCTGGATCACTGAGCAACGCATCAATTTGCGCCGGAGTTTCGCCCCACTGCTTGGGGTCATTGATTGGAAACCATGCGGCAAGCGCGCTTGTGGAAGCAGCAGGTCCGCGCTCGGCCAATTCCTTGCGCATTTGATCTGGGTTCACACCTTCAGACGCGCGATTGCTCATGGCAATTCTAAAATCAAGAACGCCCGCGCCACGGAACAAACGCTTTAAGTCTTCGGGATCATCAAGACTGGTTCGAATGGCGTCGTACTCCGCGAACGCCAACAATGTGGCGTCAAAATCTTTGGCCGAACCAGGGAACTCATTTCGAATGGCTTGCAATCCGCGCTCGCGGTCGCTTGGGCCCATCTTTGGGCTGCCGTTGTCCTGCAATTCAACGCCGCCCGATGCAAGTCGCACAGGTCGAGGAGTATTGTCTAGCGCCAACACTCGAAGCAATCTGGATTCGCTTAAGCCCTTGCCAGCCACGCCATCCATTTGTGTTTCAAGCGCAAGCTCGGCCTTGGCCAACGCATTTTCCGCTTCGGCCACATTGGCGCCACTTTGGGTTGCCTGTTGCAATGCATCCTTGCTGGTCTTTGCCAAGTCATAGGCCGATTGCAATCGGGTCATTTTTTCCTTGAAGGCGGTGTCGTTTGCGCCATATCGTTGCGCCGTTGTGCCATCTTGCAAATGACGGGCCAATTCGACCGCATCGATGCCGCTTTTCTTGACCAACTCCGTCAATGTTTGACGAAAGGTGAGTTGCTTTTGTCGCACATCGCTACCCGGCAGCGGCATGACCACTTCAATGCGGTCGCGCCCCTGTGGAACAAAGGAAATATCCAGAACACCCGTGGGGTTGACGCGTTGCTTCAGCACATCAATCACTTGCTTGAGAACCAACTCAGGCTGCGCGTCGGCCGGCATTTTCACCGAGTACACCAAGCTCACGCCACCGCGCAAATCCTTGCCAAGGCGCAGCGACTTGTTCAGGGGCCACACGCTCCAGATAAGTGACAACGTAAGCACGAGAACGAAGGTGACTTGTAGCGCGAGCCGATTCATTCAAACCCTTTCACAGAATTTCTCTGAGAGATGTATTCAACTTTTCAAACTGTTTGCAACTGTTGCGAAACGAAAACCAAACTGATCAATATGAAGTTATAAATTTGTCTTGGTGGCCGAGACTTCGGTGACTTCACTGGCCGCGGAATTAAGAATGGTTGTAATTGCGTCGCGCGTGAATGTGAGCTTGGTCTCACGACCCTCATCAACGCGAAGCACAACAACATCGGGCTTGACTTCAACCACGCTGCCAATGATTCCGCCAGCGGTGACCACGCGGTCATTCTTGCGCAACTCGGAAAGCATTTTGGCGCGCGCCTTCTTTTGTTTGCGGCCACTTAAGGTGCTGAACAAAACCATCATGACAAGAACTGGAATCAGAATCCAGAACATGTCGCTGCCTGGTGGCGGCGCTGTTGGCGTGGCTGGTGTTGCAGTGGCGACGCCATTGACCATTGTTGGCGCGGGCGTGGCTGGTTGACCTGCGAGAGCTGGACCTTGAAACGCAATTACATATGTCATTCAGTATCTCCATGAAGGCTTTGGGGGCTGGCCGCTAGACACGGCCAAGCCTCTTTCAGCGAAGACCACGCATTGCAACCGATCACCCGCCGAATGTCTAGCAGCAGTCTTTGATAGAAACGAATGTTGTGCAGGCTGGCCAGGGTTGGACCTAGCATTTCGCCCGCCATAAACAGGTGTCGGAGGTAGCTGCGGGAAAATCCGCCGGCGCACGTTTCGCAGTCACAATCGGCTTCAATTGGTTGGGAATCAGCCGTATGGACGGCGTTGCGCAGGCGAACCGGCCCCTGTCTTGTGAAGACCAAACCGTTGCGGCCATTGCGCGTGGGAAGGACGCAGTCAAACATGTCCACGCCCGCGGCCACGGCCATGACAATGTCGTGGGCGTAACCGACGCCCATTAAATAGCGCGGCTTGTGCTCTGGCAATTTGCTGGCGGTGAATTGCACGACATCGCAAATGGCTTGCGTGCTTTCACCGACAGCCACGCCGCCTATGGTGTAACCAGGCAAGTCAACTTGTTGCGTAAGTTCAAGACTGCGCGCGCGAAGTTCCAAAGATGTTCCGCCTTGCACAATTCCAAACAGCGCTTGATCGCTTTTGCGCGCGTGCGCTTTGTTGCAACGCTCCAACCACAGCGCGCTGCGTTGGATGGCTTGCTCCACGCGCGCGGTGGACGTGTCGGCGCCGGCGCTTGGTGGACAATCATCGAATGCCATGATGATGTCGGCGCCAATATTATTTTGCGCTTGAATGCTGCGCTCTGGAGTGACGCGGACGCGCGCGCCATCAACAAAAGATTTAAATGTGACGCCGTCGTCGTCAATGTCACGAATGGCGGCCATGGAAAAAGCTTGAAAGCCGCCGGAGTCCGTCAAGATGGGACCGTTCCAACGCATGAAGTTGTGCGCGCCGCCAAGTTGCGCCACGCGCTCGTCGCCAGGACGAAGCATGAGATGCAGCGTGTTGTTGAGAATGCACTGGCTACCCGTGGCGCGCACTTGCGCGGGCGTCAGGCCTTTCATTGCGGCCGCGGTGGCAACGGGCATGAACGCGGG
>CAJACJ010000371.1 GCA_903938205.1 uncultured bacterium | reverse complement strand
CTTCAGGCGTGGCAATGCCTAACTGCAGAATGCGCTGCGAATGTTCAATTTCAATCCGCGCTCGGTAATTCCCCACATATCGATCGCCTGCGAAATGGCGCCAGAAACCGCCGTGACTGCAACGACGAACAACAAGTGGTGAGTTGAAAGCGGCGCAGTTCCATGTTGCAACCGCGGCGCGTCCGCGAAAACGTTGACTGCCCTTGGAGGCCAGTGCCAATTCAATCACGGGGGATGTCGCTTGTCCAACGGCGTTGGTGAGTTGATCAATCCATTGCGTGCGCAACCAACTCGCTCCGCAAGGAAGAGCGCGCGATGTGAAACCTGTTGGCGGAGGAATGTCTTTCAAGAGTGGTGACGAGTATGTGACCAATTGAAAAATAATTCCACCAAGGCTTGATTTCAAATACAGGTTCGTGCACTGCACAAAGTCGCAATCAACGGCACAATACAAAAATGTCCACCTCTTCCCAACATCAAAATCCGGCATTCAGCGACGGCACGCCAAACACATTGGCGGTGCTTGGATTTGGCAAACTGGCCTCCGCAATTGTGCGCGGCTGCATTTCAACTGGATTTCTAAAAGCCAGCGATGTGGTGGTATGGGCACGAAGCGACGCGCGGATGGCGCAAGCACATGCGCTTGGTTTGAAATTGGTGGACATGAAAACCTGCGCCCACAGTGGCAACGCGCTGCTGCTTTCGATCAAGCCGCAGTTTTTTAGCGAACTGGCGCCACAACTTTCCGTGCCCGCAAACACAAATGTGATCAGCGTTATGGCTGGTTGGACAAGTGAGCAAATTGCCACGCGACTGAACGTGACGCATGTCATTCGCGCCATGCCCAATGTGGCCGCGGAAGTACAAGCCGCGGTGACCGCGCTTTCAATTCCTAAAGAATGTGCCGCGCCAGCGCGCGAATTTGCCCAGAAACTTTTTTCCTCCGTGGGCCGCGTGGAACTGCTGCATGAATCGCACTTGAACGCGGCCACGGCGATCTCAAGTTCCGGCATTGCGTATTTGTGTTTGTTCATTGAGGCGCTTGAACGCGCGGCTCTTCAACTTGGTCTACCCAACGATGTGGCAAAAAACTTGTCGATTGATGTGTTGCAAGGCGTAGCAAAAAGCGCTTCAACGGTCGCATTTGATGCGGCGACTTTGCGCGCCAGTGTGACTAGCCCAAACGGCACAACAGCCGCGGCGCTTGCCGTTCTAAATGCGGGAGAATTTTCCCAACTGATTACCCGCGCGGCGCAAGCGGCGAAAGACCGCGCCGCTGAATTGGGTCAAGCGAATCAGTGAGTCTGGTGTGACAAATTGTATTTCGAGCGCCACTTAGTTATGAACGCGCGCGCGCATTTTGCATCTATTCAAATAGCAGCTTTATCAAATTGCGAAGGCCCGTGCACACTTGTTGCATGATTTAAAAATCGCGGCGTGAAAAGAGCCAGCAGCCCACGCCAAGGGTGACAATTTCAAACGCCACCGATGTCCCCAAGATCCAGCCCACACCGCGCGATCGTTGATCGGCTTCAATAGCCGCAACAACTACGCTTGTTTTCGCGCGGCTGTTGCCAAAGCCTGGTCCGCCTCGGCGCCGTTGTTTCTGCGCAGTCGCGGCAACTTCCTCGGCATCATCGGCATCTTCGTCCTTCATATTGGATGCCTCTAAAGTCCAGCGTTGCAAAAGCGAAGTGGTCTCATCGGTTTTTGGCAACACCGTCTTCACCGCGAAAATAACACGGTGCCACAACGCAAGGTTGCTCAACGTTGACTGATCGCGCTCAAGTTCGGTCTGCAAATCAGAAACATCCACGTCCGGATTTTCTTTCTTTCGTTTTTGCATCAACGCTTCAATCGCCTGGCATTCTTTCACGCTGCCAATTCTGAAACCATTCACAATGGTCTCCGCCGAATTCACCGTGAACAAGAATCCCCAGAATAAAATGGTGAGCAACAGCGCCGCAATCGCGGAACGCGTGACGGTGCCAAGCAACGCGCTCATGGCGAACAAATATGAATACAACAATGTCACCAACGGAACGGCAAGGAATAAGCCTGGTTCCCACTCTCCACCTCGCAGGCCAATGACAAGGAAACTGGCCAAGCAAAACACGGCCATTTGCAGCGATGTAAAAAGCAATCCCGCGGTGAATTTATAAATGTATAAACGCCAACGTGGGATGGGCCGCGACAACATGTTCTCCACCACTCCGCTGGAAACCATTTCTGGAAACATGCCGGCGCTGCTGACCAAAGCCAGCAAGCACGCCAACCATCCAAGCCAGAATTTCACACCCACGGAGTTGAACATCAATTTGTAAAACTCGGCGGGTGTGAACATGTTTGAATTGATCATTGGAACTTCAATGGTGAATCCAAATATGGTCACGCCCTGCTCGTTCAGACCGCCAATGCCAATGACCGCCACAACCAACAACGACAAGATCATGGACAGCGTGAATAGTTTTTTAGCCACAAGTTCGCGGTAGCCGTCAACTAAAATGGCGATGAATGGAGTCATGAACCTGCCCCTGGTGGCGGCGCTTTTCCCGTGGCTGGGTCAATGACAATTTTCATAAAAAGCTCTTCTAAGCGCTGGTGCATCGGAATAAGTGAAATAATTTCTCCACCAGCCGCGCGTACCGCATCAAGCGCTGGTTGCGCGGCGGAGGCATCCACATCGCCAAACACATATTGATGATTGCCGTCAGCAGTGATTGTTGGGGAAATATTCATGCCGCGAAATGGCAACGACCTTGCGCTTGCCGCGCTATTGAGAGTGACTGCCCCTCCTAGACCAACTTCCATTTGCGAATTCGCATCCACGCGTGCGCCAGAACCGCTCCACCGCACAATCAGTTCTTGGCGCGAACCTTCCCTCTGTAAATCATCCATGCGCCCCTGCTTCACAACACGGCCTTGCACCAATATCGCAACCCGGTCGCACACTTGCTCGGCCTCGCCCAACAAGTGACTGTTCAAGAACACGGTGCGGCCCTCCCGGCGCATCTGAATCAGCAAGTCGCGAATCTCAACTCGCCCGACGGGATCAACGCCATCAGTAGGTTCGTCAAGAAAAACAATTTGCGGATCATTGACAAGCGCCGCCGCCAAACCCGCGCGCTGACGCATGCCCTTGGAAAACACATTGACGCGTCGATCAATCCACTTCGAAAGTCCCACGCGGTCCAACAACTCGGCGGCGCGCTTTTTCCTGGTTGCGCGATCAACGCCTGAAAGCGCGGCCACAAATTCCACGGCTTGACGCGCGGTGAGATACGGCGCCAATCGATGTTGCTCAGGCAAATATCCAATGCGCGCCAATGTTTTTTTATCGCCAATCGGCTTGCCCAGCATTTGGCCACGAGCCACCGTTGGTTTGACCACGGTCAGCAACACCTTCACAAGCGTGCTTTTTCCAGCACCGTTGGGCCCAAGCAATCCAAAAATTTCACCCGCGCCAACATTCAGCGATACATCGCGTAGTGCGTGCGTGTTTCCACCGTACACCTTGGAAACACAATCAAGCGAAATCACATTTTGATTCTGGCTGACCACACTTCAGAGCGTACAAGCAACATCCCGACGGAGACTTTCGCCTCCGCCGGGATTCCTCCCACCGTTGCTTTAGCGGCATCGTTCATTCAATGTCGTGTCAAGTGTGGGCTTACCCGAAGCACGTACACCACTCACATTGATGATTTCGCCATTTAGGCGCGTGACAATCGCTGGAAGAGGAGAATCCACTTGGATACTCCAAGCGCCAAACTCGTTCTCAAATTCCATGACACCCAACCCTCGGCGCATGGCGGCAATGGCTACGGTTTCCAAATCACCGTTGACAATCACTTGCCAATTGTCTGTGCCAACGATTTGTCCCTCCAACACCGCGCTATCCGCTAAATAATCCGCGGAAATTCTGTATTCACTCGCCTGAAATGAATCAGATTCATCTGGGTCGGTCTGCGAGTCGACTTCAAGACGATTCAATTTCGGAACAGAACCTTGGTTGGGATCGCTGTAATAACCGCCATGCATTTCATACAAAATCTGTCCGCCATTTTTTGGAATCATTTTTTGAATTGGAAGTCCCTGCTCGCTTAATCCAAAATATTGCACTTCATAATTGAGCAAGTTCGGCAAAAGATTTGGATGAAACTCAAAATCCCAAAATTCAATAGTTGTCCCGTCGGGCTTAGTTATTTTTTGATATTTGGTCGTGCACCCGGTCAAACAGCCCACGCTCAACGCCATTACAAACAAACCCATCACGATCAGCAATTTCAATTGATACATTTTTTTCTCCCTGCCTAGATTTTATTTCTGTCGGCGAACGCCCGCCAACTTCGAAGGCACTTTGACATGCTTTTTCATTCCATTTGAAATACACGCCTTTTTTCCGTGTCATTTTGCAAGTTTAAAAATGCGCGAAGTCCGCATCTATTTAGGCAGCACCTTGAATTTGAAGTCGCTCACATAAGCTGATGTTTGAATTGACGCCACCCATCGCAAATCCATCACGCAAAATTCCCCGCCACTTTCCTCGCCATCATGGCTAAACTATTTGCCTATGCCAGCCGCCACCAAACTTGATCATCCCACTCTACCTCTTGTCAAAGAGCGATTCCCGCAAGTCAAATTTTTGGCGACAGAATTTCGCGGACAGACTTCGCTTGTGGTGCCTGAAACTTCTTTACATGAAGTGGCGCGCTTTCTACGCGACGACCCCAACTGCCGCTACAACTTTCTAAGCGATTTGGCGGGCGTGGATTATTTGGATTATCCCGCCGAGCAACTCGCGCGATTTGCCGTGGTCTACAACTTGTGCAGTTTCCAATTTGAACGGCGTCTTCGCTTAAAGGTGTATTTGAATCCGTCCATTGATACGACTGGTATTGAAGCCGACCCAACGCTTTTTGTTGATTCGGTCACCGACCTGTGGCCAGGCGCCGAGTGGATGGAGCGCGAAGTGTTCGACATGTTTGGAATTCGATTCCGCAACCATCCAGACCTGCGACGTATTTTGTTATGGAAAGATTTTCCGGCGCATCCATTGCGCAAGGATTATCCACTGCGTGGCCGTGGCGAACGCGAGCACTATCAAAAGATTTCGCGCGATGTTTCTTAATAAAGGACCGTCGACGCAACAATTACAATTGAAATTCTGCGCATCATTTCTGCCGGAAAATTATGTCGCAACAACACCATGCGTGTTGTCATATCGCTGGCGAATTGCCTTCAAATCCTCATAATTTTCCAGGAAAATATCGACAAGCTGTGGGTCAAAATGCGTGCCGTAGCCCGCGCGGATTTCGGCTTTAATTTGTTCGTCATTCCAAGGTTCTTTGTAAGCGCGTTGACTCGCAAGCGCGTCAAACACATCCGCGATGGCAACCAGACGGGCAAAAAGTGGAATCTGTTCGCCCTTCAAACCTTGTTTCAAATGAGGCGTGTCTTTCAGCTCATCAAGAGTGCCGCCGATTGTTTTGTAATCCACGAGTCCTGGATAACCTTTGCCATCCCAACGCTCATGGTGATACATGGCCACATCGAAAGCGGCCTTCTCAAACTGACTTTCGCCATCAAAGTGTTTTGCGCCAATGACCGTGTGCCACTGCATCAACCCATATTCAATGTCGTTCAACTTGCCAGGCTTTTTCAAAATTGCGTCAGGAATTCCAACCTTGCCAATGTCGTGCGAAAATGCGGCAAGACGAAGCACGGAAATATTTTGATCGCGCTGGTCAGGCGGCATGCGCATGTTCTCGGCAAGTTTTTTATACAAGTGACAAGCAACACCCGACACGCGCTGCACATGGACACCAGTCTCGTGCGGATCATGGACCTCGGCCATACGAGCTAGACGCAGGATCAAGTCCTTGGTGTTGCTGGCGCGTTCCAAAACTTGCCCAGCAAGAACCGCGAACCCAACGGCACGATCCACCAACGGGCTGTTGGTCACGGATGCTTGATCGGGCGGGTTTATGAGTTGCATGACGCCCAACACCGCTCCATGAGTTCCAAGCAGCGGAATGGTGATCATGCAACGCGTGCGGAAACCAGTCTTTTTATCTAATGATGGATTAAATTCAAATGGCGAACCCGCAGGCAAGTAATAGACATCTTCAAGCACGATTTGTTTTTTAGTCAACACGCAGTGTCCAGCGATGCTCTTGGATGAAATCGGAATTCGCGCGTTCACAATACCACTCTGGGTCTTGCGATCCCTCATTTCGAGCACGGGGTTACTCACATACCAGAGCACAAGTTGACCTTGATCCACGATCCAAATCGATCCAGCCTCGCAATTTGAAAATTTGAACGCCGAATCCAAAATAGAATGCAGCAACACATCCACATCCGTCACCTTGGTCAATTGATCCTTAAGCACTTGAATCAATAGATCGTGCTCCTCACGATCCTCCACCTCTTTGCGCAATTGCTCTTTTTGATTCAAGTCTTCCGCAAGTTGGTTCAAATTTTGGCTGACGATGACAAAATCTTTCGGATACGAAATCGAAAGTGGCTTACTAAAATCGCCTTTGGAAATATTTTGAATCGCCTCGTTCAACAATTCCAGTGGGTTGAGCAATCGAACCACAATCCGATCCGCAACCACGCTGCCAAGAATAGTTAAGAACATCCCAATTCCAAAAGCCATTAAAAATAAATTCAACAATCTGGCTTGCGTATTGGCCTGATTGAATTCAATCGTGGCCAATCCAATACACGTGCCGCCTTCACTGATGATTTGCGCGTAGCCGTTCATCCAGGAACCATCCACATCTTGCCATGAACTGACTCCAGATGACGGTTCTGTCATTTGAAAACGAAATGTTGAATCAGGACTGTGAAATGGAACGCGCACCAATTGCGATTGATTCTCACCATCGCGGCTGGTGACAAGAAAATCAAAGCCACTCGAGGCTGAATTTTCAGTCGGAATCAAAATGCCAGCGCGCGAAATTGGGTTTTGAAACGTCGCGGTGTTCTTGACGATTTCCTGAGCCATGAGATGTAGTTTTTTATAATCAGCATTGCCCGTGGATGGATTTTTTTCCTGCATCAACCGCTCGATCTGAACCGGATCAATGCTTTCGGCGAATACCAACGCCACGGCTTGAACTTGTTCTTTCTCCCTTTGCAAAAGTGCGTTTCGTGCAATGAAATACACCGCAAATGCCACGATGGCGGCTATGGCAAAGGCGGTACTCAGCACCACAATTCTAATTCTGGTTCGAAACACGTCCCTTCAGTTTATGTTGCTGCGCCGATACCACAAGTGCAAATGTCTTGGCTTTTCCGAGGCGCATCTTTCAACTGCTGGCAACTCAATTCTTCAGAGTGCGATTTCAGTTCCCACTATTACAATGAGATACGCATTGACTTGCGTGAGTCCCGATAGCTCAGCTGGATAGAGCAGCAGCCTTCTAAGCTGCAGGTCGGTGGTTCGAATCCACCTCGGGACGCTTCTTTGGTAAGGCTTTTTTAAGCACGGAGCTCCATTGATCCAGGCGTACACACATGCGCTGAGATTGCAAATTCAAGTGCAGCCGTTTTGAATTCCAACCACTAAACTTTGCCCGCATGCCAAATGACTTCATGCTTGTTCTTTTCATTCTGCTTGTTGGCGTTGTTGCGGCGCTGTACGCCAGCGTTGGGCACGGCGGTGCTTCAGGCTATTTAGCCATCATGGCGCTGTTCGGCGTGGGCGCCGCGTTCATGCGCCCCAGCGCCCTGATTCTCAATATTGCGGTATCGGCATTGGCCACATTCGCATTTGTCAAAGCCGGACATTTCCGCTGGCGATTGCTATGGCCGTTCATTGTCACTTCTATTCCGTTTGCTTATTGGGGCGGCACGCTTGCTATTGATGAGACCGCGTTCAAAATTTTAGTGGCCGCAACGTTGTTGCTTGCAGCGGTACGGCTATTCATGCCACAGAAAACAATCGCGACCAAACCGCTTGTCACCGTGGACGCGCTGGCATGCGGTGCGACGATTGGATTTCTTTCGGGCCTTGTTGGCGTGGGTGGTGGAATTTTCCTAACGCCCCTACTTATTTTGTGCGCATGGGCCACGCCGCGCGAAGCCGCCGCGGTGTCCGCGCCATTTATATTTTTAAATTCAATCGCAGGTCTTGTCGGATTGATGAGTCAAAGCGTGAGCTTTCCAGATTGGTTGTGGTGGACGTGCGCGTCGGCAATTGTTGGTGGTTGGTTCGGCGCCAAATGGAGCGCCGACACAGCATCTCAAACAGGATTGCGCCTCATGCTTGGATTTGTTTTGCTCATTGCGGCCGTGAAGTTTGTCACGGTCTAACGCCAAAATACGCGCCGATTACGGATTCACAACTTTGGCGCCCTGCTGAATCCAAGCTTCAATCAATGCGATTTGCTCCGCCGTAAGCCGCGCTCCTTTTGGAGGCATGTGTCCCTTGGCGGTCACGGGTTTCTGGATCGCTTTCATGATTGCGCTTGACACTGGTTTGCCCACAAGAATAATTGGGATTTGTTTGCTTTTGACAAGCGGCTCTTTCACGATGAGTTCGGTCACGTGATCGAAAGCCACTCCACCTTTGGCAACGCCTTTCCCATGGCAGTCCCAACAACGCGCTTCAAGTATTGGAAGAATGTTTTTGTTGTACTCAAGATCTTTTGGAATTGCGGGCGGAGTTGTCGCGGGTGGCGTGACAGTTGATTTGGATGAATCCGCGGGAGGAGTTGTTGCAGGCGGAATTGTCTGGGTCGCAGATATTGCAAATGCAACACTCATTCGCAACACATCATGGATAGAAGTATTTGCAATTGGCTTTGGCGCATCTGTTGTGGCCGGCATTGCTGGTGCCGCTGGCGCCACGGGTGCGACGGGCGTTGTTGGCGCGGTTGTTGATGGCGCTGTTGTTGATGGCGCTGTTGTTGATGGCGCTGTTGTTGATGGCGCTGTTGTTGATGGCACTGTTGGTGTTATTGGTGCGGTTGCAACTTCAGCATCATTTCCGCGGATTGATTCCCAACTGACTGACAAAGCATTTGAAAGCGGCGTCGTGACCTGGCCCTCGCCCCACACCATTTCCCCACCAAAATGGGCGGTAATTCCAATGCCTGCCGCAACAAGAAGCGATGCGAATCTTGAAATTTTCAACAGACCCGGCCAAGAATCACTGCGCACAAGTGAAGTCATGAACGCAAGCGCAATCAATCCAGCCGAGCTTCCAATTCCAAACCAGCGGTGCAGAAATAATTCATTGCTTGCGCTGCCATTACTTTCAGCAAAGAACCAACCGCTTGCGGACACAAACACACTGGCCAATGCCGCGATCCAAGTGCAATGAAAAGCAAAATCACCAAAGCCATCATGCTGCCAAATCCAATTCCACAACATGGCCAGGGCCGCGATCATGGCTAGAGCGATTGGAAAATGAATAATCAGAGGATGGAAAGCTCCAAGAACGTTCAGCCATGCGTCGAGAAGCGAAGGAGAAACTGTTTCAACTGGATCAATCATTCACTCATGCTATGGAAAAATTGATATTTCGAATTTCAAGCATTTCCAAGCCTGTAGGAAATCCAAACAAACTCAAATTCAAATTATGAAACCGCAAAAAAAGAAAAGGCGTGAGTCGCTTAAGTTTCCTTAAGCGCCCACGCCCTTTTTTGCAATTTGAACCCCAACAAAAAACTTGGGGGTCTTTTCACCCATCCAACGCACTCGACCCGGATTAACAGCACACACGCCGCTTGAACATTCAATAATTCGTTAAGAAAGTTTGGGAACACTCTTACATTCGTATTGTGAATGAATTTGATGCATTGTCAATCAAATTATTAAATATAAATAGTTAAACTGAGTAGATAAAATGTCAAAGTCCGAGAATATAGATCCAATTTGGCTCAAATGCGTCCTGCACGCCGATATGGACGCTTTTTTTGCCAGCGTGGAGCAACTTGATGACCCAACTTTGAAAGGCGTACCCGTTTTAGTGGGTGGTGAAGGCGGTCGCGGCGTGGTTGCCGCAGCAAGCTATGAGGCGCGCAAATTTGGCTGTCACAGCGCAATGCCCATGGCGTTGGCGTTGACCAAATGCCCGCATGCCGAAGTTCGTGCGCCGCGTTTTGATCGGTACAGCGAAATCAGTTTGCACTTTATGAATATTTTACGTGACCAATCACCACTTGTTGAAGCCATCAGTGTGGATGAGGCCTTTGTGGATGTCTCTGGTTCGCAATTGCTTTTGGGCAGCGGTCCAACAATTGCAAAAGCCATTCGTGCGCGCGTATATGAGGAATTAAAATTAACCGTGAGCGTTGGCGTGGCCACATCAAAATTTGTGGCCAAGATTGCCAGTGACTTGCGTAAGCCAAATGGCTTGACCATTATTTCAGCCGAGGAGACGCGTGGCATTTTGGCGCCACTTGCTATTTCTAAAATGTGGGGCGTGGGACCAAAGACACTGCCAAAGTTTATCAACGCGGGCATTCACACATTTGGTGATTTGCAAAATCTAAGCGAGGACCAAGCGTGCGCACGACTGGGTGAATCTGGCGCGCAGTGGCGGCAGTTTGCGTTGGGCATTGATGAGCGCGAAGTGGTCACAGAACATGACGCCAAAAGCGTTGGACAAGAGGAAACCTTTGAGCGCAACATTGGCGACATGAATGTCCTTCGTTCAATTCTGCAGGAGCAATGCGATCGCGTGGCTCTGCGATTGCGAGCCTGTGAGGGGCTTGCGAAATGCGTCACTCTGAAAGTGCGATTAGCTAATTTTGACACGTTTTCACGCCAAAAAAAGCTTAATCCATGCACCGATTCAACCAAAACCATTTGGCAAGCGGCCGATGCCCTGCTTACCGCGTGGCGGCGTGAAAGCGCGCTGCCACTTCGTTTGATTGGCGTAAGCGTGGAACGCGTAGATCGCGCAAGCGCGCAAGTGCAGCCGGAACTTTTTCCAGATGCCGCCGCCGAGGTTCAACGCAAACTTGATTCCATCACCGACGCAGTGGCGCGCAAGTATGGCCCCGAAGCACTTCACCGCGGAGCGTCACGCGCAGGCAGCCGCCGCAATAAGCGCGACGCGACCAATGACGGACCGCGCCCCGAAGCAAAGTGACTATTTTTTAAGAAGTTCCAACATAATTTCCGCGCGTGAAACTAGCGAACCAAATCCATCTTGAACTGAAAGGGGGAAACTATTTGCGTCACAGAAAATAAAAATTCTGTTCTGAACTGGCTACGGGTAAATGTTCACGCGCGAAAGAGTTCAACATTTCAATCCGCTAGTGGCGAGTAGCACAAGTCGCCCCAGTCATCGGTGTACCCGTGCTCCATAAGAATTTGCATGAAGCACGCAACCAAATGTTCAAGAAGCGAACTGGCGCGGCGCACAGCAACGCGGTTCAAGCGTCCGTTATAAGTACTGCCACCGTGCACAAGTTGATTGCGAATAAAGAGAATTCGCTCCAAAACAGCCTCCAACCATGGCTCAAATTGCGCATGCTCCAAAATATCCTCCATGGTGGACTTGGTCGTAAAAGTCTTGCCACTTCCATTACGCGGCTTTGAATTTTGCAATGTCTCGCGTGATTTGAACTGCTTGGCTAGATACGCGTCTTCAAACAATGCGCGCGCGGCGCGGTCATTTGTTTCCAACACCATCTGCATGAGGCCATCTTGATCATGATCCAGTATTTGTTGTATGAACAAGCGAGTCGCAGCGGCATCGGGTTCTGGCGCTTTCATTTTTTTGTTCCACTGACTTGTGAGAGCGGTGAACGCAATCCACTGCGCGATCAATTTCGCGTCCAAGTCTTCACGGATATCGCATCGCTCTGAAAATTCCAGCCACGTCAACGCGCGATGAATACGAACGCGCACCTCTTCATACAAATGCGCCTTGGAATACGCATCACGCCGCGGCTTCCATAACTTGCGCAATGTGGTCATGTTCAACGGTGCGCCACCCCATGCGTCCACGGGCTTTGGCCTGACTGATTTGTTGCTTGTCGCCATGCGCAAAGCCTATCGGATCATCTTGTGGCTTGACCCAGCCTTAAACCGAGCGCTCCCACAATCATTCCAAGAATGAGCGAAAGCCCCAGATTCAGAGCGAATTGACGGAAGTCCCCGCGCGCCAACTGCTCGCACAATTCTTGCGCCAATGAACTGAATGTGCTTAAGCCGCCCATGCACCCAGAGACAAAAAATAAATTGAACAACGGATTTTTTTTGAGAAACGGATCAACCACATCCACAAAGCGTTCACGGGAAAGGATTAAATATTTGCGACCAACCCATGCGGCGAAAAATGTGGCGATCAGGTTTACGACAAGAACGGCGACCCAGGGATCGGCCTGAATGATTGGACACACTTGCCCTGCGCCATAGCGAAGCATTGTTCCCATGGTGCCGCCACCAAAAACCACCGCAAGCATGAGCCAGATCGAAGGCAGCGCGGGTGATGATTTGGACTTCATGAGCTCAACCTTTGACCAAGCCATGCGAAAGCCATGCCTCCAATAATGCTGACACCAATGAAGAACGCCACGCCGCGCGCGCGCTTATTGAGCAAACCTTCCGTTGATTCAATCATGAACGCGCTGAAGGTGGTGAAGCCACCAAGAAATCCGGTCATCATCACATCCGCGATGAGTTGGGAGTAAGTCCCGTGCATTTTCAGCATAAAACCGCTGAGATATCCAATTGCAAGCGAGCCGAGCAAATTAATGCACAGCAATATTTTCCACTGCGGCCAAAGACGTCCGCGATCCAGTAAAAAATAAATGAAGAAGCGTGTTGCGGCGCCCAATCCTCCGCCAAATCCAATGATCAAGCTGGTGATGAACGGCGATAGCATTTGAAGCGGCGAGTCTACCAATCACATGAATCTCAAACGAATTTTTGAAATATTTTTAGTCTTTCTGCGACTTGGATGTTTTTCGTTTGGCGGACCAGTGGCGCATCTTGGATATTTCCAAGAGGCTTTTGTCACCCGTCGTAAGTGGATCACGCAATCTCGATTCGCGGATCTTGTTGCGCTTTCACATTTTTTACCTGGCCCCTCAAGCAGCCAGGTTGGATATGCAATTGGAGTTGAGCGCGCGGGAATTGTGGGCGGACTCTTGGCATGGTTTGGATTCACCTTGCCCAGTGCATTGATGATGTACGCGGTGGCCATAACCGTGCTGTATCCCGGCGAGCTTTCTAACGCAGGGTGGCTGCAAGGACTCAAGGCGGCCGCGGTGGCCGTGGTGGCATTGGCGGCAATACAAATGTTTGTCGCACTTGCGCCTGATCGACGGCGAAAAATACTGGTATTGGCCACAGGTTTGCTCAGCTATGTATTGCGCGACACCATGGGGCAAACGTGGTCATTCATGCTGGGCGCAGTGATTGGCTTGTTCGCATTGCGGAATAATGAAACAGTGGAAGCCTCGCCACCACTAACCTCTGGCCTTATTTCAAAGCGCATCGCAATTATTGCGTTCGCGCTATTCGCCGCGAATTTACTAGTGACATGGACTCCATGGAAACTCTTCGCGCAAACCGGCTCGCTGGTTTTTGGTGGCGGCCATGTGGTACTGCCACTTTTAGAAACACGCTTTGTGTCAGGCGGCCTGATT
>CAJACJ010000370.1 GCA_903938205.1 uncultured bacterium | reverse complement strand
CGTGGCGGGTTCGTGGCCAACTGGAATTATGGCGGCAACAGCCGTGTTGATTATTTCGTGTCCATGCGCGCTTGGCTTGGCTGGACCAATGGCGGTCATGGTGGGCACTGGCGAGGCCAGTTTACGCGGAATTTTGATCAAAGACGCCGCAGCACTGGAGCGGGCGGGGCGCATTGCCACAATTCTTTTTGACAAGACCGGAACGCTCACCAAGGGTGAACCTGTGGTGACCAACATTGAGTTGTTGGCTTTTGATGCGCAAAGTAATTCATCAGAAAAGAACGCAACTTCGCAATCAAGTGATTTGCAAAGTCATGTGTCGAATGAAGCGCCAACAAAAAACTTAACTTCGCAATCCAGTGACTTACAAAATAATGTGCAAACAAAAAATACAAGTTCGCAACAAATGAATGCGCAAGCCACAGGGCACGTAACTTCAACTTCGCAGCCTGCTCTTTCATTGCAACACGTGCTGGCACTTTCGGCGGCGGTTGAAAGCGGCAGCGAACATCCAATCGCGCGCGCCATTACGCGCCAAGCGGCACAAGAGAATGTGGTGGTTCCATTGGCTACGCAATTTGAATCAACGCCAGGACTGGGCGTGCGCGCGCAAGTGAATGGACAAAGTGTTGAGATGCGCCGCGACGCGAGCGCTTCGTGTGTATTGTTGATCAATGGCGCTTCAGTGGCGCGCTTCACATTGGCCGATTCGTTGCGCGCCGAAGCGCCAAAGGTCATTCAAGCATTGAAAGCCGCTGGTATGAAGACGGGTTTAATCACTGGCGATCGCCGCGGAGAGGCGCTGCGCATTGCACTTGAATCTGGCATTGATCAAGACATGGTCACAGCGGACGCGACGCCGGAGAGCAAACTTGCAGTAATTCGTAGTCACGGCGAAAGCGCCATGATGGTGGGGGACGGGGTGAATGATTCAGCTGCGCTGGCGGCGGCGGGATTGGGCGTGGCCATGGGTGGCGGAACAAGCATCGCCAGCGAAAGCGCGTCGATTGTCTTGGTGGGCGGCACGCTTTCCTCGCTTCCTGCGTTGATTGATATTTCCAAGGCCACGTTGCGCTGCATGCGGCAAAATTTATTCCTGGCGTTCATGTACAACGTGGTCGCCATTCCGCTGGCCGCGTTCGCGTTGCTTGGCTCGTATGGACCGGCCATTGCCGCGGCAGCGATGGCGTGCAGCGACATCAGTGTTGTTGGTAATGCGGCGCGTTTGAAATGGGCGCTTAAGCGCGCTCGCAATCGCTCAGTGTGAATCGCAGTATGAATGTTCGGCACGCGTATGAAAATAAATTCATACCCTGTGTGCGTTATTTGCTGACCGGCGGCTTTGTGTTTGCAAAATCCTTAGCGTCCGTGGCGGTGCCATCCACACGAGTGCGCTTGTATATGGCGTATGCCTGCGGCTTTTGTAGTTGCAACAAATCAATACGCGAGTCCTCGCTTGGATGTGTGGACAGAAAATCTATCTTCGCGCCGCCATGAGATTGCATGCGCCGCCAAAGCGTAATGGCCGAACGCGGG
>CAJACJ010000369.1 GCA_903938205.1 uncultured bacterium | reverse complement strand
CTGAAACCGTGTCGTTGTAATAACAGAACACCTCGAATTTTTTCTTGTCATGCGCGGCAAGTACGGGCTCAATAAAGTGAGCCACCGAGTGTTGGCGAAAATCAGGCGAGACATATCCAATGCGCAAAGGGCGCGCCGAATTTTCGTTTTCTCCTGCGCGCTGGGCAAATCGCGCAATGGGCCGCTCGAATTGCTGGCCAACATGTTCATGCGAGGCAAAAATATCGGCGGGTTGCATATCTGGCGCGTAGTTCAGGGTTGACACCAAATTTTGCACCAGTTTTTGTGTTGTGGGCTGTAGTACCACGGCTCGCGTAAGACTTTCAATCGCCAGGTCAAATTGGCCAATTTCACGCAGCGCAAGGCCCAAATTATTGTGCGCCAATATGTGCTTGGGATTGATCTCAATCGCGCGCCGATACTCAGCGATGGCTTCGGGATAGCGCTCCAAGTCGTCGTAGAGTTTGCCCAAGTTATAATGCAAGTTCGCCACGCCAGGAAGTTTCACTATTCCGCGAAGCATAAAATCAAGCGCCTCTTGGTAGCGCGATTCTTGATGGCGCAACACGCCCGTGAAAAACAACGCCTCCGCATTTTCAGGGTCGGCGCCAAGAATCAAGCCGTAGATTTGTTCGGCGCGTTCTCGGTTGCCGCTTGCGTGATAATCCTGCGCCACAGTCACCGCGTCCGCTGCTGACAATTGCCGTGCCGGCGCATGATCAAAGGCTGGAATGGCAATTAGATTATTGCTGCCTGTCGACACGGCAGTGCGTTGGCAACAATTTTTGGCTTTGCGACCACTGCCGCACGCACAAGGTTCATTGCGATTGGGTTGTGTCATGGAATAATTGAACGTGGAGAAAAGATTCGATTTGATTTCAAGATAGTGTTTCACACTTTTTGTGTCAGCCACAGCGGCACAACTTGGCCTAAATATTCCATAAATTTCCAAAGACCAACGCGATGCTCCACCACGCCATCGCGATTGGCGCGAGCCTCTGGAAACGCAATGCCAACTCCAAACAAACCCGGCGCAATCGCGCCATTCTCTGGGTTGTATTGCAAATCCATTTGGCCGTCCACGCTTATAAGCCGCGGCGTAAAGCCCACCGCATACACAGCCTTGGTGCAGTCCGGCAAATGCTTGGCATGATTTTCTGGCGTGGAGAGCACGCGATGAAGATTCTCTGGGCAATTCACGTCAATATTCTCGCGCGCCCATTGCGCGGTTGTGCCCTTCAAGCCGGTGTCGTCGTGGCGAATCCAGCCGGCCAGATACTCCGCGTAACGAATGGGATTTCTATAAAAGTTCACCACGCGTTTCACGCCACAGCGTTCCAGCAGACATCGAATAATCAATACCGCGGAGTGCGACGCGCCAAACACCGCCACCGTGTCCGATGGCAGAAAGCACTGACTGAGCCGTTGCGCATTCAGAGCGTCCGTGACAGAAACTTCTTGTACCCCAGGCAGGTTCAGCGACTTCGGCTGAGAGCCAATGGCCAGAACAGCATTGTGCGACGTGATCAACGAACTCTCCAGCGCAATGTCCCACACGTGCGCATGCGCAAGAGATTTGTGGGATTTCAATGCGCTCGCATGTTCTTGAATGCAAACAACTTGTTCGCG
>CAJACJ010000368.1 GCA_903938205.1 uncultured bacterium | reverse complement strand
ATCACGCCTGTCGGTCGCGTCTTGCGACAAAGACCCGCGCCGTTGCACGACTCCACCGCATGCTCAAATCCATGCTCCTTCTCAAATCGGAAAAACGTGTTTGTCTTTGGAATAGAAATTTCTTGATCAAGCGGTTTTACGCGCAGGGACTTCATAATCAATAAGGGATCACCCGTGTTCATCAAGTTGCCCGGGTTCATCAATCCAATGGGATCAAAAATGTTTTTCACTTTGCGAAACAATTCGCATAATTCTTTTCCAAGCACGCGCTCTAGAAGAGGAGTGCGCAAGCGACCATCGCCATGCTCGCCAGAAAGCGCGCCGCCATAACTGGCCACCAAGTCCGCAACCTCAACCGCAATGGCCGTGACATTGGCGCGGCTGGCTTCATCCGATATTTTTACCAACGGTCGAATGTGCAAACACCCCACGCTAGCGTGCGCGTAGTAGGCGGCCGTGGTGCCGTGACGCGTCACAATGGCCTTGAAATCATTGACAAATCGCAGCAATTGACTTGGATCGACCGCGGTGTCCTCCACAAATGTCATTGGCTTTCGATCACCTGGAATGTTGTGCAGCAACGGCTCGCCAGCCTTGCGCAATTTCCACGCCGATGCAATGGATGCGGGCGTGAGATAGCGCTGCATTGCGGCGCCAGGAACAACCGCGGCTAACGAATCAAATGAGGCGTTCAATTGAGCCTCATTGGCCCCCTGATATTCCACATACATCACCGCGCCCAAATTTCCACTGGCGGGCTTGGGCATCAAGTCCACATAGTGGCGGTATTGCGTGTTGTTGCGCGCCGCATCAAGCACCACTTCATCGATCAGCTCAACGGCGCTGGGCTTGGTGTTGATCATTTGCATCAATGGCGTCAGCGCGTCTTCAATGCTTGCGAACCCAATGATGGCCAGGCCCGTGCGCGCGGGCTTGGGAACAATTTTCAGCGTGGCCTCCATCATGACGGCCAGGGTTCCTTCGGAACCACACAACAATTGCGCCAAATTCAGTTGGTCAAAAGTGCCAGGCGTGCTGGCTTGAAGTTGTTGCAGCAGAATGTCAACGTTGTAGCCGTCGACATGGCGCATTATTTTTGGAATGCGTTTTTGAATCTCCTCGGCAAGTGGTAACACAAGCGCGGCCAATCGACGCGCGATTGCATTTTGCGCAGGGTCGCTATCGCATGAGCCTTTGCATAATTTCAACACCGCACCCTCGGCGGTGACCACGCTCATGGCGAGCACATTTTCAACGGTGCGCCCATACAAAATACTGCGCGCACCCGCAGAATTATTGCCAATCATGCCGCCAAGAGTGGCGTGGGAACTGGTGGCCACATCAGGTCCAAACATCATGCCATGCGTACTCAACGCGGCGTTGAGTTGATCCAGCGTCACGCCTGGCTCAACCGTGACCATGCGCGCCTGCACATTGATGTCGCGAATGCCACGACAACGGGCGCTCATGTCCATCATGATGGCGTGGTTCACGCATTGCCCAGCCAAACTTGT
>CAJACJ010000367.1 GCA_903938205.1 uncultured bacterium | reverse complement strand
GCAAGCCAAATCATGAGCGCGTCGCCGTTGGATTTGGTGGAAGCGCCAATGCGCAGCTTGTTGTTCACATCGCGCCATTGAATGCTGCTCTCACCACTGGTTTGCGTTGTCATGGCGATGCGGCTTTGACCCTTGGTGTCCAAACATTGGAAACTGGATTGGCCAGTCGCGTAGGTCTTGGCGGAAAGTCGCGCGAAACCTTCTTCGTCGTACCAAGCCAAACCTGCCGCTTTGTTGGCGTCCTCACCATCAAGCACAAGTCGCTCCTTGCCGTTGGAATCAACCACGGCTAAACGACGCACGCTCATTGTGTCTTGCTGAGAGTTGGCGCCGCCCACCACCAGCGCGGCAAGCGCGGCGATGAGCACAAGATTTGTGCCGCGCACTCGAGAAAGCGATCGTTCAACGCGGTCAAGCCGCGACGCAAGATTGGTGTCGTTGTGAATATCGTTCATGGCGCCAACGCTATCAGGCAATGGGCTTCCTTTCCACCCATGTTTCATTGCATTTTCTTGCGGCACGGAATATGCGCAAGAGGTAGATTGAGGGTGATCACTTTCGTAATCGCAATCTATTTCAATTCAGCAATTTCAATCAAGGAACACAATGGCCACAATGACAACTAGCGCAGCAACTCGACAACATTCGCACTGGGGTTTGGTGACGATCAACGGAGCGCTTCTTGTACTGGCCGGACTTGCGTTGGTGGCCGTGCCCTTCATGGCGGCGTTCACGTTTGCCGCCGCGTTTGGATTGTGCTTGGTGGCCGTTGGCTCGGTGGGATTGTTCGCCGCGCTGAAATCCATGGGCAACGCGCAGCACAGCTTGCTGGTTTTTCTTGGGCCATTCTTGTCCATCATGATTGGCGCCGTGTTGTGGTTCACCCCCGCTCAAGGCTTGATGGCGCTGACTGAAGTGCTGGGCGCGTTCACGGTAGTCACCGGTATTTTTCAAGTGGTGGCCGCGCTGGGCTTGTCTGGAAAAATGCACTGGGCGTTGCTGCTTCTCAACGGACTGCTTACCTTGGGCGCGGGCGCGGTGATGTTGTTCTCGCCTGGCATTGCCGTCTTTGTGTTCGCCATTTTCTTTGGCGTGCAATTGATCTTCAACGGCTTCCACTTGGTGCGCGCTGGAATGCGCATGAAGAACTTGCTTGGTTGAAGCCCGCGCCGCAAACTGAAGTAGAAATAAAAACCGCCCGCGTTCAGAGCGGGCGGTTTTATTTTTGTATTGAAACAACGCTGCGATCAGCCTTCGCTTGAAGGAATATCTCGCTCCAAATAGGTGTAGCCGTTGATGCCGCTCTCGTAAATGCGAACCAGCGATTGACTTTCCGTGGCGGTCATTTGCTTCAGGCGCACGGCCTTCTCGCACTCGCGGCGAACTTGCGCCAGAAGCGTGTTCACATCATAATGCACATATGAAAGCACATCGCGCACGGCGTCGCCCTCAATGATTTCATCGATCCACCAATTGCCGCTGCCGTCGTACTTCACGTGCGCCACATGCGTGTCGCCGAACAAATTGTGAAGATCGCCCAGCGTCTCTTGATAGGCGCCAACCAAGAACGCGCCAATGTAATACGGTTGGTTCTCATCAAACTCATGCAGCTCGACAAACTTTTTCACGTCGCGAGAATCCACAAAGCGATCCACGCGGCCGTCTGAATCACACGTAATGTCCGCAATGGTGGCCTTGCGTGTTGGCTTCTCGTTCAACCGGTGAATTGGCAGAATTGGAAAGAGCTGGCGAATGGCCCAAATGTCCGGCAGACTTTGGAAGATGCTGAGATTGCCGAAGTAAGTGTCGCTGAGCAAACTCTCAAGATCCTCAAGCTCCTCGGGAGTCTCATGGAACTCGCGGCACTTGTCTCGAATCTTGGCGCACGTGGCCCAATAAATCGCGTCGCACAGAGCGCGGTGTTCCAGGTTCATGTAGCCCAGGCTGAACAAACGGCTGGACTCGTCGCGCGCCTCGCAGGCATCGTGATATTGCTCAATCAAGCGGCGCTCAGTGATGTTCTTGTAGGTGTCGAACAACTCAAGCAACGGACGCGGCATTTCATCCTCGCCTGGCTTGAGCGCTGGCAACTCATTTGGAATGCGCGTGCGATCAGGTCGATCGGCAGTGATGGTGTCGAAGATCAACACGCTTTGCTGCGCAACCATGGCGCGGCCGCTTTCAGTGACGATGGTTGGATGCGGCACGCCTTCTTCATCGCACACGCTCATGGCGCGGTAGACAACAGTGGCGGCATATTCAGGCAACGTGTAATTGGTGCTGAACTCGAAACTGGTTTGGCTGCCGTCGTAATCAATGCCCATGCCGCCGCCGACATCCAGGTACTTCATGCCCGCGCCCAACTTGGCAAGCTGCACATAGGTGCGCACAAGCTCGTTCACGCCGGCGTTGACTTGACGAACTTCGTGAATTTGGCTGCCCATGTGGCAATGCAAAAGTTCGAAACAATCCTCCATGCCGCGGGCGCGCAGATATTCAAGCACCTCAAGCACTTCGCTGAAACTTAAACCAAACTTGGCCTTGGCACCGCTGGAATGTCGCCAACGACCCGCGCCCGGCGTGCTGAGATTCACGCGCACGCCAATGCGCGGACGAATTTGGTAACGCTCCGCGTACTCAACAATCAGCTTGAGTTCCGTGAGATTTTCAATGACAGGAATAATGGTGCGGCCAAGTTTGGCGGCCAATGTGATGAACTCAATGTAGCGCGCCTCTTTAAAACCGTTGCACACAATCAAGCGCTCAGGCGTGTCGCTGGTCATTCCAAGAACAGCCAGAAGTTCCGGCTTACTGCCCACTTCAAGGCCAAATCCAAGCTTCATTCCGTATTGGCGAATTTCTTCAACCACACGTCGTTGCTGATTCACCTTGATGGGATACACGCCAATGTATTCGCCCTTGTAGTTGTGCTCTTTGATGGCGTTGGCGAACGCTTGGTGAATATCGTTCAAGCGCTTTTCTAAAAGATCGCTGAAGTGAACGAGCACTGGCGTCTTGAGACCGCGCTCACGCAGGCCTTCGACCACGCTGAGCAAATCAATTTCGGCGCCGGGCGTGCGAGTTGGCAGAACCACAACATTGCCCTTGGAGTTGACATCGAAGAAGCCCTTGCCCCAACCGCGCACGTTGTACAGGTCAACGGAATCTTCCGTGGTCCACACTGGATCGGGCGAAGTTTTAGGAGCGCGCGATGGGCGGGTCTCGCTTGGAGTTGTCGCGGTTGCGACGGCGGCCGCCGTGGCGGTCACGTTTGATGGCTTCATGCTTGTTGACATAGTTGTTTCTTCTGTCGCCGTGGGCGTTGAGAAGAGCGTCACTGCTGGCGCGGCATGCGCATTGGCTGTGGCTTTATGTGCGGATGTTGTTGGAACTGGATTTGGAACTTGGGGAATAGCCTGCTTCGTCAACTCGTTGAATCTCCTTGCGACCCATATGGATCGCTCGCCTTTTGGCACGTGCACTATACGTGAGTCAACGTCAAAAGCGATAAAAACTTTTCATCATTTTGCAAAAGTTTTATTCAGGAAGTTGGCTTGGGAGTTGCCGTGACACGCATCTCACGCAAACTTTTGGCGATGGAAGTCTCGTGTAAACGCACGCTTTGACGATCAAGCTGCTCCTTGGCTTTCTGCAGCGCGTCGGCGTCGGCGGCCATGGGATCGGTCTCCGCTTGGGCGCACATGGATTCAATTTGACGCAACATTTCTTGCAGTTCCTGCACATACGCGGGCTCAAGCGCGGCGTGCGTGCGCGCCAGAGCCTCGCCAATCCACTTCACATCCAGGCGCGCGTTCACCGCAAGATCGGTCACGCGGTGGCGATGCATGTCGGAGCGGGCGTGCGTGACGCTGTCGCGCTCCATGCGCTCCACTTCGGCGTTGGTCAAGCCGTAGCTTGGCGCGGCTTGAATGGCGGCGCGCATTCCGCTGCGACGCTCCACGGCGGACACGTTCAACACGCCGTTGGCGTCGACCAGAAATTCAACCTCCACTTGAGGAATGCCGGCGGGCATGGCGGGAAGTCCGCGCAATTCAAAGCGCGCAATGCTGCGGCAATCAGCGACCATTTCGCGCTCGCCTTGCGCGACATGAATCAACACGCCAGTTTGGTTGTCCTTGGAAGTGGTGAACATTTCCGTGGCGCGCGAAGGAATGGCGCTGTTGCGCACGATGAGTTTTGCGAAGGCGCCGCCCTGCGTTTCAATGCCAAGGCTGAGAGGAATCACATCCAGCAACAGCAAATCCGTGCGGCCACCCGCCAAAATGCTGGCTTGCACCGCGGCGCCAAGCGCAACAACCTGATCGGGATCAAGCGCGGTGTATGGAGTGAGTCCGGTGTGCGCGGCGACTTGCGCGCGCACATATGGAATGCGCGTG
>CAJACJ010000366.1 GCA_903938205.1 uncultured bacterium | reverse complement strand
TGGTCGCGCACGTACGCCTCAACAGCTTCGGACCAATTACCTTCTGGGTCGCCCAAAAGATCAAGACCAGGGAATTGGTAGCCGTCGTAATTTTCTTGGCGCGGAATATCTTGGTCGCGCGCGATCACGGTGTTGTTGCCAGCCATGCGCAGCGGAAGTTTGGCGATCTTCGCTTTCAGTTCTTCCTCGGTCAGCGTGCGTGGCGCGGCCACTTCGGCAATGGCGTTGTTGGCTTCCTCAACGGCGTCCATTTCCTCCTCTTCCATTTCTTCAGAATCATCGTTTTCATCGACAATTTCGTCGGTTTCTTCGACTTCGTCCTCTTCGGATTCATCGGTGATTTCGGCTTCCTCTTCTTCGGCTTCAAGCACAGCGGCGGCCTTTGCGGAAGTCTTTGCCATGGCGGCAGCTTTGGCCGCGGCCCTTGCGCTTACCTTGTCAGCGACTTTTGCACCAGCAAGAGCTGGAGTAAGAATGGCTGGACGTGTGCGCAGTTTCGCCATGAGACCTTTCCAGTCCACTTGACGCATTGGCGCGGACCAATTCCACAAGTGCGAGAAATGTTTTGGAAGCGCGAAGACAATTTCATCCATGCACACAATGGCGCCAAGAGCAAGTGAAGTGAGCAGCGCCAAACTTGTCGCGGTGCCGCTGAAGCGCAATTGCAATTCGTCCGTGATCCACTGTGGAACAAGTCCAGCTTCACAACCTGCCAGCGCGCCAAGTCGTGGAAACCATAACGCATGCAACGCGCTGAAGGACAACATCATTAAACATGCACCAAACATTCGCACCATTGGATGCGTGACGCGCCGACCACTGGCCACCGCGCCCAAGCCAATCGCAAAAGCGATCATTGGAAGCCACGCGCCAAATCCAACTCCCATATAAATCCAATATGAAAAGATGGCGCCAAGACGGCCCATGAGATTGCTCGCGGGTTCGCTGTGGATGGCCACAACATGGCTTGGCCAATCGGCGCTGTTGAATGTGGCGAGCGCCAAAAATAGGAACACCCACGTACCGGCGGCCATGATCCAAGAGGCGCGGCGTGCGAAGGTGGGTGCGGGAAGGTCACTGAATGACCCAGTTGAACCAATAGGTGCGGAGCGTGCCATGGCTCTTAAGATCGGAAAAATGGCGGTTTCTTCGCCAAAATTGGCGGTTGGAATCGGTTACCGAATCGAGCCGTCTATATAAGGCTGGTCGATGGGTTGGTCGGCAAGTGAATTGGGCGTGGGGTGGTGGGTGGCCCAACGGAGTCGTTGGTGGTCTCTTTGACCGGAGTTCTTGGCAAACAGTAGGCATTTCATGCGTGAAAATGGGCTTGTTTGCAAGGTTTTTCAACTTTCAGCCTGTCATGAAAGCCAAATTGCCCGCACTTGGTTACCATCGAAATCGTGAAATTCCAACTTATTGATGCGGTCTTGGAGCGGTCAGAGGACCGGATCGTGGCTATTAAAAACGTCACTTCGGCCGAGGAATACCTTGCGGATCACTTTCCTGGCTTTCCAGTTTTGCCTGGGGTGTTCATGCTTGAAGCCATGGTTCAGGCTGCGCGCGAGCTGTTAAAGGATCAATCCAAAGTTCGGTGAGTGCTGGGATATGTGCGCGCCCTGCGTTACGGAAGTTTTGTCCGCCCAGGCGAGGCGCTGCAAGTGGAAGTGACGCGCGAAAAAATTCATGAAGACGGGTCGTTTGGGATGAAAGGTACAGCCTTAGTTGTTCGCTCAACCGGAGTTGGCGAAACGGC
>CAJACJ010000365.1 GCA_903938205.1 uncultured bacterium | reverse complement strand
GGGACAACCACATCAAGGGCAACTTCTTCGCCGCGCAAACGCGCCGCAACGCGCTTCAATTCTTTCAGGTCCCGCGCGCCCACCAAGCGCATGATCGCGCCGGGGTCAACCTTGGCCTTCAACAGCAACTTGTGCATGGCGCCCCAATGCGGTCCTGCGCTGGCCGCATCGGCGCCTTCAATGGTGGCAACTTTGGCGGTGATTTCATTCAACAATGGTTGTGCAAGTGGGGGCATTGGGTTCAGCAATATATCGCGGCGATTTGGAGCACGGGGCGCTTATTCAATCTACAGAATCTGCGTGCGACACATCAATCCACTCAAGTGCGTGTCATTCCTGACCAAACTTTGCGACAGTGTGCAACCCCAGGTCTGCCGTCCAATTGCACGGTGGCAGCTCTGTGGGTAACGCAAAGACGCAATCACTCTTATCTCCGTCTGCGACTTACAAAGCCAGCCAATCCAATCAGAGCAACCGCTCCGGGCGAAGGCACAACGCCAAAGTACATGTTGTCAATCGTGGCATACACATCGGTGTTTGGCTTGCTTGCCACCAGCGTCATGCTGGCAATGGAGGCGCCGGTGGAAATGAATCCAATAAAGTCCGCAGCGCTTTTGCTGTAGCCAACGTACGCCGATCCATCGGTCAGAGTCACTTGAATTCTTGCCGTGATGGCTTCGAATTGCAAATCAGTGGCGAAAATATTTCCACCAACGGACTTCACTCCAGGATTGAATGTAATCGTGATAGGGGAGTTTGCATTGTTTGTTGAGAGCAAACCTTCATCGCAGGCAAAGTTGCCAGGCGAGGAAGCTGTCCAAGCGATTCCGCCAGTGTTTCCAGTGATGGAACCAGCGTAAAAGCCTTGGTAAGTGTTAAATGTTTCCGTAGTCACGCTGGCGCCAGACGCCACAACATCTTCGCTCCAAAAGCCAAGATCGGTGTAGCTGATAATGGCCGCGGAAAGCGAAGAAGTGATCGCTCCGCAAAAAAGTGCAGAAACCAAAATGCTCGATTTCATGAGTGGGAACTCCGTCTTAGGATGAAGTGAAAAGGGAAACGCTGCCGTAGACTTCACACATTTCGGTTGAGTTTGGGAACCCCGAAATGCGCTTGGTCTGCAAGCACTTCATACATACACCACACGCGCAAAAATTCCATTTATGGTTTTCATTTGGCGCCACAAATCACACTTTGTTTTTGTTACAAGACTTGCCGCTGGCATACATGTCTGCATTCATGCCAACACGCATGTGCATGCAACCATTACATTGGTTCACTTGCGCAATTTAAAAATGTCAGCACATAAAAAAAGTCGCCGAGTCTGAAGAACTCAAGCGACTTCATGCCCCAAACTACGGGGCAACTTAGGTCAAATTTTAGCGTCGTCGACGACTTACAAGAGCAGCCAAACCAAGCAACGCCGCCGCGCCAGGCGCTGGAATTGCAGTCACACCAAAGAACAAATTGTCAGCAGAGACATAGACTGAGCTGGTGCTTCCTGCTGTGCCAACTGCATACATGGTCAAGCTAGAGATAGCCGCTCCGTCAGAAATGAATCCGACGAAGTCTGCTGGGCCGTTCGAACGTGCGACGTACGAGGACCCATCAGCAAGGGTTACCGTGATCTTCGCTGAGACGAGATTGAAAAGAGAGTCGGTGCCGAAGATGTTTGCGCCCACGGACATCACGCCGGGAGCGAAGGTGAATGTTGCGGCAACAGGGTT
>CAJACJ010000364.1 GCA_903938205.1 uncultured bacterium | reverse complement strand
GAAACGCTCTGCAGAAAGGGTGGCACCAGTCGCTCAGACAACGCACCCCGCGCAAGCAAGGCTTGCGCGGGTGCTAAACTCGCTTGTGGTGCCACCCTTTCTGCGACGCGGGAAATGGCAACCTCTTTTATTTTGTGGAAAAATTCAGACTCGCGCCAATTCCGCCTCAATCTGTTCAATCGTTGGCAAACTTGACTGCAATTCGCGCGGGAGCGCGTGGGTGAGTTGCGTGTCCCACTCCGCCACAGTGATTGGTTTGCAAATTCCACCAAGCGCATATTCAACAAGTACGCGGTTCTTTTCGCGCACCAGCAACAGGCCCATGGTTGGTCCATCATCTGCATGACGAAGTAGCCGATCGACGGCCGTCATGTACATGCCAAGTTGCGCGCCGTCGCCCGCCTCGAATGCGCGGGCCTTCAACTCAAGCACCACATAGCGGCGCAACTTGAGGTGGTAGAAAAGCAAATCAAGTTGAAAATCTTGATCGCCAATTTCCAAACGCACTTGTCGACCAACAAAAGCAAATCCCTGACCCAACTCCAACAAAAATCGTTGCATGTGATCCACCAACGCCTGCTCCACTTCACGCTCGCGCCGCGTGTCGGCGGTTCCTAGAAAGTCGAACAAGTAGGGGTCCTTGAACACCTGCGCCGCCATATCTGAATCCGCTGGTGGCAAAGTTGACGCGAAATTATGTTGCGACTTTCCATGGCGCGTGTGGGCGCGCGATTGAATTTGCAGCGCAAGTATGTCGCGTGACCAGCCATGTTCCAATGATTTTTGCGTGTACCAAAGTCTGATTTTGGAGTCGTCAACTTTTTCAAGCAAGGCGATATGTTGATACCAACTCAATTGTGCAAGTGTCGCTTGCACAATTGATTCATCCGGCCACGCCTGCGCAAACGCCCGCATGTATTTAAGATTTCGCCGGGAAAAACCCTTCATATCTGGAAACGCGTGTCGCAGATCAGCCGCCAACCTATCAATCACTTTGCTGCCCCAGCCTTGCGCCGCTTGCTTGTGCAAAATGCCGCGCCCAATTTCCCAATACAACAAAACCAGCGACGCATTTGCGGCCATAACCACACGCAATCGTGATTGCGAAATGCGACTCTTTAATTGCGCAAGCCACGGCGCATAGTCCGCAGGCATGCTGGCAGCCAGTGGCGGCCTTAGAAATGAAGCGTGATCATGAACGCCCTTGCGCCGTTTCTGCGAAGGCTTGGAAACGGTGTCCGCGGCGCCTTTGGCCAATGCAATAATTTTCCTTTTTACTTTCGCCACTCGCGCCTCCAGTTAATGGTTGCATGCGCATTTGCCTGCAATGCCACGCTACTCAGGTTTTTAGAAGCGTCCTAAAAAAAAGAAAAACTTCTGTGGAAATTTTTGCGCGTAAATACTGAGTCTCTGGCGCTTAAGTAACTCGTGCTCCATCAACGAGGTTGCCTCTAGTGCTCAAGCAACGCGCCGCTTGTAAGCAAGTGAAACGCTCTGCAGAAAGGGTGGCACCAGTCGCTCAGACAACGCACCCCACGCAAGCGGGGCTTGCGCGGGTGCTAACCTCGCTTTGTGGTGCCACCCTTTCTGCGACGCGGGAATT
>CAJACJ010000363.1 GCA_903938205.1 uncultured bacterium | reverse complement strand
GTCTTAATACCAACGCCACCAAGATATTTCGCTTTGCCGCGACGCTTGAGAACATTTCCAGAAGTTGTTTTTGATCCGGTGAAATAGCAAACGCGTGGCATGGTTCAATCTCCTCAGTTGGGTCGATGAGTCTACAAATAGAGGTGCTTTTGTGCAAGGGCAAGAAGATGTTTTGCGCTCAACATTGCATATTTACTTGCTCAGGCCGGCAACTTTGAGCAAGTTGGCCACATTCAAAGCGTCAAACGCGTCAAAGCTGCCAACATCAAAGCTGTCCAGGTCAATCACTCCCCAGGCATTCCCAGCGGAATCAAAGCAGGGGACAACCAGTTCGCTTTTGTCCCGCGGGTCGCAAGCGATGTAGTCGCCGCCCAGTTCAGCCACATCTCGCACCACCATTGGCTTTCCAGATTTGAAAGAATTTCCACATGCGCCATGCAAGCCAATTGGGCTGCATGCAGGTTTGGGTTCGCGTGCAGCAAGAAGCATGCAGGTTGTGTTGGGCAACGGAAGATCTGCTTGGTAAAAACCAATCCAACTGACCCCGTATTCTTTCAGGCGAGGCCAGGCCGCTTGGATGAACAAATTCATATAGTTCAGTCGCGCTTGCGCAGGATCCGTTGCATCAGCAATGTGAATTTGAATCCGCTCTTCAAGCAGTTCTTGAATTTCTTTCCACGGACGCTTTGACTGAACCATGCTTACGCGGTTTCTTTTGACAAGTGGCGAATTGCTTTCAGTGACGACTTGTCCAAGATTGCCTTGGCAGTGATGGTGTAGACGGCATTCACATTATCCATTTCTGGCAAGTGGTACATCAGCTCAAGCAGGATTTCATCCAGTACGGCGCGCAATGCACGTGCTCCAGTTTTTCTCTGCAAGGCGCGATCGGAAATGAGTTCAAGTGCGTCTTGCGTGAACACAAGATCCGCGTTCTCAAGCCTGAAGAAGTGTTGAAATTGCTTAATAAGCGCGTTCTTTGGCTCCGTCAAAATATTGATCATGGCCTTGCGATCAAGCGGCATGAGTGGGCAAAGAATTGGAAGACGACCAACAAGTTCGGGAATCATTCCATATTCAAGAATGTCATCTGGAGTGAGTTGCGTTAACAGCGCGGCAACCTCGGCTTCATGATTGGTGCTGGCGACATCATTTGAGAAACCAATACGGCGTTGGCCAATTCGCTTCTTCACGATGTTTTCAATGCCGTTGAAACTGCCGCCGCAAATAAACAGAATGTGCGTGGTGTCCATCTGAATATATTGTTGCTCTGGGTGCTTGCGTCCGCCTTGCGGAGGAACATTGGCCACCGTGCCTTCGAGCATCTTTAGCAAACTTTGTTGCACGCCTTCACCGCTGACATCGCGGGTAATGGAGACATTTTGATTGGTCTTTCCAATCTTATCGATCTCGTCAATATAAATAATTCCGCGCTGCGCGCTTTCCAAATCAAAGTCAGCGGCTTGCAGCAATTTCAGCAGAAGATTCTCAACATCTTCGCCCACATAGCCGGCCTCGGTCAATGTGGTGGCGTCGCCGATGGCAAATGGAACATTCAAAAT
>CAJACJ010000362.1 GCA_903938205.1 uncultured bacterium | reverse complement strand
GCGGCTTGGGATAGGTTGCGCGCACGTCGTAGGCTTTGAACACTTTGGCAAGCATGGCATTCTCCAAATAGAGGTTTTGAGGGGGAATCTTAGCCGATAATTCAATTAAATAAATCAATACTGAATACATGCTTGCCTTGGAGGTGACTTTGGTTACAATCGCCCTTCGCCCACATTTTCTAAATGTGACGCGTCAGAGGCGGACCCCGTGGTGCTGCTTCTGCTTACTCCTTCGACAACTCACAGTGAGAAGTCGAATTTCTTGTTCAAAGCGCCCTACAGCTTTTGGACCACGGACAAACGCCGGTGTCGCTGCAAACGCATTCAACAGAATGCAAGAAGGAATCGCCCATGGCATCACTCGCGCAAGAACTCGTAGAAGCTGGAGCCCACTTTGGCCAACGTCGAAGCAATTGGAATCCACGCATGGCTCCGTACATTCACGGCGTCAAGAACCAAGTGCATGTCATTGACGTGCGCGAAACCATCAAGGGCATTCTTCTTGCAAAGCGATTCATTGCCAAGTTGGTCGCTGAAGGCAAAGATGTTTGCTTTGTCGGCACCAAGCGTCAAGCGCGTGGTTGCATTGAGACGCGCTGCACCGAAGCGCGCATGCCATACGTGACCGAGCGTTGGTTGGGTGGAACACTCACCAATTTCCGAACCATTCGCGAGCGTCTTCGCCGCCTTGAGGAACTTGAAACGCTGACCACCAGCGGCGAGATTCGCAACTACTCCAAGAAAATGGAGAGCCAACTTTCACGCGAGCAGAAGAAAATTTTCCGCAATCTCAACGGCATCCGCAACATGGGCAAGTTGCCCGGCGCTCTTGTGGCGATCGATGTTGGCCGCGAGATGAACGCGCTGCGCGAGGCTAAAAACCTTGGAATTCCAACGATTTGCTTGATTGACTCCGACGGCGATCCTGAATTTTCAGACATTCCAATTCCAGGAAACGACGACAGCATGCGCGCGATTGACATTGTCATTCGTGAATTGTGCGCCGCTGTTGAAGAAGGTCGATCAGCACGCGTTGAAGCCGCAGCAACCCAAGGCGAACGCGCCGAGGGTGCAGCTTCAACAACCGAAGGTGACGCCGGCGATGGCGAAGCCGCTCCGCGATCAAGCCGTGGTGGACGAAGTTTGTTCAGAGGCCGCGCCCGTGGTGATGATGCGCGCGCTCCCGAATCGTCAACCCCTGCCGATGCGGCGCCAGCTGGCGCTGACAAGGTCTGAATTTAATTTGGCGGCGCTTGGGCAAAACCCAGGCGTCGCCAACTCTCTTAACTATTTCATTTCAATTATTTGTAAACAACTTTTTTTATCTTTCACTTTTCCATCTTTAACTTTCTAGGAGAAACCAAATGACAACTGTTCAAGTGAATGCCAAAGACGCAATGGCGCTTCGTCAACGAACTGGTCTTGGATTAATGGATTGCAAAAACGCACTTGCAGAAAATGCCTGCGACATGGTGAAGGCCGAAGCATGGTTGCGCGAGAAACTCAAAGGCAAAATGGACGCGCGCAGCGACCGCCCCGCTGGTCATGGCACCATTGCCATATTCAGCCAGCCTGGCCGCGCCGCCATTATTGAACTTCGCTCAGAGACTGATTTCACAGCTAAAAACACTGAGTTTCGCGCGTTGGCCAACACGCTGGCCAAGCACGCCGCTGAACAAAGTGGCGAAATCACCATGACCGCGCCAATGACCGCGGC
>CAJACJ010000361.1 GCA_903938205.1 uncultured bacterium | reverse complement strand
GTTGCCACAACTTCAGCAAGCGGTGCGCGAACGCCAGCGGTGTACACGCCAACGGCAATCATGAAAGCGCCAGCAATTGCCGCTAAAATTCTTCGCTTTTGCACGCCAAGCGACGCAATACCCGCGCCAACAAGCGCCAGAATTGGAACAGTTCCCAACCAAAATGCGGCCATGACCAACGCGCCCTCGACGACACGCCCAGTGCCCGCAGCCACCGCCGTAAATGCCCAAAGCCATCCACAGGGAAGCAGCGGTGTGGCCAATCCAATCACCAATGCGCGTGGAGTTGGCTGCATTGTTGCGGCAACTTTGTGTATTGCGCCAAGCAAGCGCTTCATCCAAAGTGGCAAAGGCACACGACCTGAATCAATTCCCGCGGATTGAAGCAGCATGCCAACTCCAACAAGTGCCACCGCAATACCAGCTGCAATGGCGGCGATGTGTTGCACACCAACAAGCCCGCCGCCAGAATTCAGAATTACTCCGCATGCGCCGGCGAGAGCGCCAACAAAAACATAGGAGGCAAAACGTGAGACGTGATAAACGCAACTCGCTATGGAACTTGCACGGCCGGAGCACTGACCAACTCCGCCACAGAATGCGGCGATTCCGCCACACATGCCTGCGCAGTGCGCGCTGCCCACCAGGCTGGCAAATAAAACACTTGCCAACAACGCAATCATGGCGTGGCTCCTTCTTGTTTTGCAACCTGCTCTTTGATTTCAGAATTGTCTTGCATCACAACAGGTTCAGCCGGACGTGGCTTTCCAAATGAAAGATGCCGGCGAAAGCGATCGCAGTAGATGTGATTTTTTGCTTCAACCGTGGCGCGAATTTCCCACATGCCGTTTACGCGCAGTGGGACATCCGCGGCGTAATGACCAGCAGAAATTTCTTGAAGTGCCGTCGATATACGTGAATTGGCCGCAAGAATAGGAATACATTCCACGCGTACCCGTGCATGTTCAATGTTTACGCCGTACTTGTCTGCGACGGTCAGTTCCAATCGCGCCAGTGTTGGATCATTTTGTCCCGCGACAAATGTTGACGTGACAACCCAGCCAAGCACTCCATTCTCAGCGAGTTGCTTGCGATAGTCGTCCCACGCAAGAGCCTTTCGGTAGTAGTCGGGTTCAACGGCGGTCACATTTGAATCCGAGAAAGCAAATGTAAGAATGACAATTGCCGCCGTGATGGTGAATGACAGCATGAGTACCGGAACCAAAGCCCAACGATTTTGTATGAGGCGAGAAAACATTATTCACCTTTCTTTATTTTGTTCGCATGGCCAACTGCATTGTGAGCGTTGAAAGGACCCGCGATGGATATTGACACCGATTGAGAAAAGTGGTCAGGTCCGTTTATAAAAAGAACCCCCGATCGACTTCCGCGCCCAAATGTGTCTGGTGCGCACACAACGGTCAGATCAATCGTGGCCGCGTCTAATGCCGGCACCAACAGTGTGGTCTCTTTTTCTAATCGCACATTGTTTGTCCCTGTAATGGCGAATGTGCGGGCGTCCTCTGCGTAATTTTCAATCATGAGGCGAATGGGTGTGTGAATTCCATCAACAGCAGTTGTGAAATTTCCGCCAATAATTCTCACTTGTTCAATAGATGCGGGTTGACGGCGTAGCAGCAACACAACCACCACGGACACAAGAATCAGCATAATCAAAGGGTAAATCAGCAGTCTGTAACGCAATCCAACAGATTTATTTTGGACAAGTTGATTCTGTCTTGCGTAGCGAATCAACCCCTCGGGTTTGCCAACTTTCACCATCACATCGTTGCATGCGTCAATGCACTGAGTGCAATTGACACACTCCAATTGCAGGCCGTCTCGAATATCAATTCCTGTTGGGCACACCTGCACGCACATGGAGCAAGACACGCAATCGCCCGCATGTTTCTGCTGCGCATCCAACGCACGCCGTTGCGAACTGTTCGCCCTTGGTTCGCCACGCGCAATGTCATAGCCAATGATCAACGAATTCTTGTCAAGAAGCGCGCTTTGAAATCGCCCATATGGACAAACAATGGTGCACATTTGCTCCCTGAAAAAAACAAAGTCGAACATCATCAACGCAGTCGTGAGCGCGAACACCACGAAAGCAGCGGGGTGTTCGCCGGGCGAAGCAAGTGTCCAATGGATTAATCGATCTGTTCCTACAAAGTAGGCAAGAAATGTATTGGCTAAGTGCGCGCTCAAGATCAGGAAAACTGCGTACATTAACAATCTGCGCCAGCCAGCCACCGCAGAATTTTTTTTACCGTAAGCCTTTCCCAAAAACAATCGTTCAAGTGGGCGATAGACAAATTCCAAATAAATTGTTTGTGGGCACGCCCATCCACACCAAACGCGCCCCCACAATGCGGTGACAAAAAAAATTCCCACAAATAAAGTAAGCATGATCAGCGCCAACAACAACGTTTCGGTTGGTCGAAATGTTGTTCCAAAGAATGTGAACTGTCGCAGCGCGATATCAAGCAAAATGGGAGGTTTTCCTGCGATTCGCATCCATGGCAACGCAGTGAATATGGCGATCAGTACCCACGCCACAATAAAGCGTGCTTTCCATAGTCGGCCCCGCACTTCGCGTGGAGTTATCCAACGACGCGAACCATCCGCGTTGAGCGTTGAAAGCACTCGGCCATCCAGCTGTGGCAGCGCAAAACTTTGACCTACTTCGTTATCCATGGCGGAATTGAAACTCCCTGTGGCGCCTTTGGCGCGGTAGGTGTTGTGCCACGCAGGTGCGCCACGTACGACGTCAACAAAACAAGTTGAGGCTCGCTGAAGCGATTGCTCCATTGAGGCATTCCTTTGGAGACAATTCCGACCGAGACAACTTTGAAAATGTCTTCAACATTTTTCACGTTGATATATTCATTGTCACACAAGTTTGGACCAGTTAATCCGCCGCCATCTGCCGCATGACAGACTGCGCAATTCGCGCTATAGAGACCCTGAGCCGCCTTCATCATTTTTGGATCGCTTGACAGTTTAAAAATGGTCGCCGGGATTGGCTTCAGTTCACCCAGCTTTCCAAATTGCTCCTGGTAAAAAACACCAAGGTCAACTTGATATTCACGTTGAACACTGGCGCCAACGCCAATCACAAAATACGTGAAGTACACATAGGCGAATCCAATCGTCAGCCAAAAAATGGCCGACCACCAAAATGGCATTGGGTTATCAAATTCTTGAATACCATCTGATTCGTGCTCAAGAATTTTCGCTTCATGAAATTTTGGCTCTTGATTGTGAAATGTGTCAGCCATGATTGTTCTCCTTTTCAGATTGAGTGTGTTGAGGCTTTTCCAGTGGAAGTTGAGCGTCTTTTTGCCACGCTGATTTTGGAATCATGAACACATATGCCACAATTCCAGCGAAAATCACAAGGAAAATGATCAACGCCAATGTGGGCATGAAGCCACTTTCAGCCAGCAACAAACAACGCGCCTGCATTTGTATGTGTGTCATGGCGCGCTCCTTGAAGTGGTTTGCAGCGGCGCCGTTTTAGGTTCTGGCACCACTGGTGCCGCCGGCGCAACATCAATCGGTTTGTTTAAGTCCGTGCCAAGCCTTTGCATGTACGCAATGACCGCCAACACTTTCATGTCCTTTACGCCTTCCACGCCGGAGGCCGTTCCATTTTCTGTAACCAACTGCGCAAACACTTTGTCCGATTGAGTATGTGCCAATTTCTCGGCATCCGCAATTGTTTGCGGGTTGTAAGGCACGCCAACTTTTGAAAGCGTTGTCACCGCGCGGATGGCTTGCGACCAGTCGATTGGTTGATCAACTAAATGCGCAAATGGCGGCATGATGGAACCTGGACTGGTATCCACGGGATTGTTGAAGTGACGAAGGTGCCACAGCGCGCTTGGATTACGAACTCCTTCGCGCGCAAGGTCTGGACCAATGCGTCGGCTACCCCAAAGAAATGGATGATCAAACACGCTCTCGCCTGGCTTTGAATATTCACCATAACGCTCCGTCTCGGCCACTAGTGGACGAATCATTTGCGAATGGCAATTCACACAGCCTTCGCTCACATAAATATCGCGGCCAATACATTCCAGCGGTGTGAACGGTTCCACGCTTGCAATTCGTGGAATGTCGCTGCGAATCGTGAACATGGGAATAATCTCAAACAGGCTGGCTACAACCACCGCAATCACCACCCAAATAGTGAACGTCAGCGGCAAGCCTTCAAGCCCGCGGTGCCAACGCAGTGCGGCGAAGCGATCCAAGGAACGGCCCATTTCAAGCACATTTCCGCTGGGAAGTGATGATTGCGGCGCAACCTCCGGCTTCCAAGATTTGGACAGCGCGGCGGCTTCATACACCGGAACTTCATAATGGGTGGGGCGCTTGAGCCAGGTCAAGATTAAATTCACACACCCAATGATCAGCGCCGCGAGATACAGCGTTCCGCCAATCGTGCGGAGCCAATACATCGGAATTAAGCGAGTGACGGTGGAAAGAAAATCGTATTCCAAAATTCCATCTGAGTTGAATGTGCGCCACATCAATCCTTGCATCAACCCGGCCGTGTAAATAGGAATGATGTACAAAATAATTCCAATGGTGGCTAGCCAGAAATGCAGATTCACCCACGATGGTTTGGCGATGGACGTTTGATACAGCCGCGGCGCAAGCCAATACACCATTCCAAAAACCATGAAGCCAACCCAGCCCAGGGTTCCTGCGTGTACGTGAGCAATGGTCCAGTCGGTGTAGTGACTGAGTGAGTTCACGCTTTTCACGCTCAACAGTGGTCCCTCAAATGTGCTCATGCCATAAAAGGTGATGGCCACCACAAAGAATTTCAGAACAGGATCTTGCGCAACTTTGTGCCAAGCGCCACGCAATGTCAGAAGTCCATTGATCATTCCGCCCCATGAAGGCATCCACAACATCACGCTGAAGAGCATGCCAACAGTGGAGGCCCAATCAGGAATGGATGTGTAGTGCAAGTGATGCGGCCCAGCCCATATATAGATGAAGACCAAACTCCAAAAGTGCACAATGGACAGGCGATACGAAAATACAGGTCTTTCCGCGGCTTTTGGCAGAAAGTAGTACATGATTCCAAGGAACGGAGTGGTCAGAAAGAATGCGACCGCGTTGTGGCCGTACCACCATTGCATGAACGCGTCTTGGCTGCCAGCATAAATGGAGTAACTGCGGTGCCAATCCGCTGGCATGGCGAGATTGTTGAAGATGTACAGCACGGCGATGGCAATGACCGTGGCGATATAAAACCAAATCGCCACATACAAGTGGCGCTCGCGGCGCACGGCAATGGTGCCAAAGAAATTCACCGCGAAGACAACCCAAATCAAGACCACTGTGATGTCAATTGGCCATTCAAGCTCCGCGTATTCCTTGCCCTGGGTAAATCCAAGCGGCAGGCTGATGGCGGCGGCCACAATGATGAGTTGCCAACCCCAGAAATGAATATTGCTTAATAAGTCGCTGAATACACGCGTTTTGAGCAAGCGTTGCGTTGAGTAATACACCGCCGCGAAAATGGCGTTGCCCGCGAAAGCGAAAATGACCGCGTTGGTATGGAGTGGTCGAAGGCGACCGAAAGAAAGATATTCGCCAAAGTTGGCTGCAGGCATGGTGAGCTGTGCCGCAATGAGCACGCCGACAAGCATTCCCACCACGCCCCACAACATGGTGACGAAAACAAATTTTCGCACAATAGCGTCGTTAAAACTGAATTGCTCCAGCGTTTGGGAATGGGCGGGAGGGTTTAATCCGTGAAGCGGGGGGTTCATATCTTTTGTTCTCCAACGTAAGCCGATTTGGAAGGGCCCAACAGCGAGCCCATGAAATCCGAATCAAATCTGCGATAGAAAGTCTTTGATTTGGCTGTTTTTGCTTTTAGCGAATTGCAGATATCGATATCTTACTATATACTCTAATTAAAGATAGGGATATCATAGATTGAAATTTAAAATGTTCGGATTGCAATTGAAGCGGTCTTCAATTACCGAAACATGGTCTGAAATCTCGCCTTCCAAAGGAAACGCCCATGTATGGAAAACAAACCGAGCGTGCCATTGCGGCCATGAGCTATTTAGCGGAGGTATGGGACAATGGCAAAACCAGATTGTCCGCTGTTCAAATAGCGGACGCGCGCTTTTTGCCGCGGGCCATGGTGGCCAAAATTTTAACCACGCTTTCACAAGCTGGGCTGATTATTGGTTCTCCTGGTCCGGGTGGTGGATACGCGTTAGCGCGGCCGCCTATTGAAATTTCATTTCAACAGGTGTTCGAATTGTTCGAGCGTGAAGACCGTTCGCATCTGTGTCCATTTGGTGGCGGAATTTGCGGCGTGGGTACGCCTTGTGCCCTTCATGATCGCTTGGTGAGCGCGCAAGATGGAATTAAATCATTTCTTGCCGACAGCACATTTGAAATTTTCCGATATGCGGCGCAGGTGGAGGGTTTAAAGCCCACCGATTTAACTCTGATTCCGCCCAAGCCGCGCGAAAGTTTCCGCGCTCTTGGAAAAAGACAATCGTAACGCCGACTTTAATTTCCCAACATACTTGTGAATTGGTCCAAACTTGCGCATTGGGTTTGATCATATTTTGTTCAATACAAGTCATTGTTCGTATCTAGGGGCGTGAATTGTTTGCGCAACAGGTCGTGTTTTCTTTACAGAATTTATGTAAGATATTTTCATGATTGATTGGCGCAACACACTTTGGATTCAACGCTTTACGCCTCGATTGTCAGTTACTTGCGCCACCATCTTTATATTGTGTCTTTCGCTTTCAAGCATGCCTGGTTGCGCCGGTGGCGGCAAGAAAAAATCGCCCAACCTTTCAGATCGCGCCGCCATGGTCACGGGCGGCAGCAGCGGCTTGAAGGATGAGACTATTACTTTGCAACAACTTGACGCAATTTCAAACGCGTTCGCCGACCGCTATTACACGCTGATGTTGGCCGCCAGTGAACGCGTGATGTATAACAATCCGTCGGTAGAGCAGCGGCGCCTTATGAATGGATTGCGCCTTCTTGGCGTGTCCAGCATGTACGACATTGCATCAAGTCCAGATGTGTTTACGCAACTTATTGATCAACTTGTGGTGGTCACGCTGCAAAATTATTACTGGGTTGATTCCGGCAGGTCGCAAAAGATTTTTGGTGACCGCGCGCAGCCGTTGGTGGAAAATCTTCGCCGCGCTCGCGAGGACGTTTGGGCCTCCGCCGCGCGCGTGTTTACGAAAACGCAACTTGAGCGCCTGGACTTGATCATTGCCAATTGGTGGCGCTCGCGTGGCGGCACGGAGTTTGTGGCGTATGTTCGTTTTGCGGATATTGCCACAAGCAAAGGTGTTGCCCTTGTGGAAGAAGTCAAAGATGGTGGCGGTTTGTTGGAGCCCGTTGATCGCGCAGTGGAGCGCGCCGCGGAGGCGCAGCAAACGTTTGAGCGCACGCTGTATTATTCCAAACGCCTGCCTTTATTCATCAATTGGCAGGTCGAAGCGCTGTTGTACGACGTGCTGATTATGCCTGAAACTCAGCAGATTTTAGGCGATGTCAACCGCATCAACGCGGTCGTGGCTGACGCGCCAAACTTGCTTCAGAAGAACACCGCCGTGGCATCGCAGTTGCTCACGCAGTACCAAGACTCCATCAACGCAACCAGTTTATTACTGGAGAAGATCGCACCGCTGGCCAATACCGCGGAACGCATTACGAAAGAGGCAGGCACAAGCGTTGCCCAAGTGAACACCACGCTAAATACGATCAAGCAAATGCAACCTCCGCCCGACAAGAACGCGCCAGTCAGCAAGCCCGTTGAGATTGCTGACTACATAAAGTTGTTGAATGAAATGCAACAGAATTTGGAGGAGACCAGCAAGATCTTGTCCACCACCGATTCTTTGTTGGGCTCCTCGGAAATGGCGGAGCGCCTAAAGCCAATCGAGTCGCTTATGCGCGCGCGCGTGGATGAGGTTCACAAGGCGGCGGATCAAGTGGTGAATGATATTTTCATTCGTGTTATTGCTGTGGTGTTGGGAATTTTTGCGCTCATTGCATTGCTATTGTGGTGGCGCGGCAAAGGAGTGAAATCATGAAAAGTATTTTATGCGCATTGACTTTGTCTGGCGCGCTTTTGGGCGCGGCAACATTTGCAGCAACTCTTGCAGAACCTCAAGCCGCGACCGCGGCGCAGGTTGCGCCCACAGTTCCCGTTGCTCCCGCAGCCAAAACTATTCCAGCCACTCCACTGGTTCCAGCACAATCCGTGGCGCCGGCGGCAACGACTACTCCCGCGTCCAAAACTATTACGCCAACATCGTTGGGACCAGATCAGGTCATGGTCACAGCGCCCGTGATTATTGACGAACAAATTGCAAAAATGATCTATGATTTCCCTGATTATGTGCCCGTGCCGTCGTGGAAGGGGTCCATCACAATCCAGGGTTCCGACACCATGGCGCCAACTCTTATGGCGCTGTCCGAAGCATTTAACAGACTGTATCCAGATGTGAAATTTAATATTCGTGGCGGAGGTTCAGGCCAAGCTTTGGAAGACCTAGTCGCGGGCACGTGCGACTTTGCATCGGTGTCGCGCGATCTGACG
>CAJACJ010000360.1 GCA_903938205.1 uncultured bacterium | reverse complement strand
CGCGTGATCAACATCACCAGCACATCGGTGGTCACGCCTATTCGCGGGCTTGGCGTGTCCAACACCATTCGCGCGGCCGTTGCAAATTGGTCGCGCACAATCGCGGGCGAACTTGGCGCATTTGGAATTACCGCCAACACCGTGCTGCCGGGTTTCACGCGCACGGCGCGGCTGGAAAGTTTGTTCAAAGGTCGCGCTACAAAAAATTCCTCCACGATTGATGCCGTTGAGCGCGAGGCGCTTGCAACTATTCCAGCCGGCAGGTTTGGCGAGGCCAGTGAAATTGCGGCGGTGGTTTTATTTCTTGCGTCGCCCGCGGCTAGTTATGTGAATGGAATTAATTTGCCGGTTGATGGCGGCCGTCTTGCCATGCAAAGTTGAGCGCGCATGAACCAAAAAATTATTGATATTTCACCTTGTATTTCAAGCAAATTGGCGGTCTGGCCTGGCGATGTGCCCGTGACGCGAGAGGTTGCGTTTGATATGAAGCGCGGCGATGTGGTCACGCTAAGCGCGATGCGCGCGACGGTGCATTTGGGTTCGCACGCTGATGCGCCCAGTCACTATGGTGTCGATGGCCGCACCATGGAGCAGCAACCACTCGAGTTGTATTGGGGCAAGTGTGAGGTGATCAAAGTGAATCCGTGCGCAGCGGTGGGCCCGGCGTTGAATATGCCTCGCGTGGAAAATCGTTTTGGCCGTGGCGATCTTGCGGTCAGTGACGCGTGGGTTCCAACATTGCCGCGCGTGTTGTTTGCAACAGGCACCTATCCCGACAACAATACATGGAACGCGGATTTTGTGGCCTTGCAACCCGACTTTGTGGATTGGCTGGCGGATCACGGAGTGAAACTTGTTGGCGTGGATACGCCCAGTGTGGATTGCGCGGAGTCCAAAGAGTTACCCGCGCACAAAAGATTTTTGGCGCGCGACATGGCCATTGTTGAGGGGCTTGTGCTGCGCAATGTGCAACCAGGTCGCTATGAATTGTGCGCGCTCCCGCTCGCGCTTGAAGGATTTGATGGAAGTCCGGTGCGCGCTGCGCTGCGAACGATTGAGTAGTTACGAAAGCGCGCCAATGCGCATTGCGTCATTTGAACAATACGGTGAACTTTTCAGGGTAATGCGCGCGTTGTGATTTGACTGATGCGTTGAACTTGTCAATAAAGGCGCGCGCCGTAATCAAATTCCCTTGTGAAGACTGAATCAGTTTTGCGGCGCGTTCATATTATTTTGCGGAGCCGGTCCAGCACACAACTTTTGTTTCCACCGCGATGGGAGTGGGCAGTGACACAATTTCCAGCGTGGTGCGAGTAGGATTTGGATTTCCATCGCCAGCGAAAAATTCGGCGTAGATGCGGTTGTACGTGGCGAAGTCGCGCTTCATGTTGGTAAGAAACACGGTGATATCAAGCACGCTGCTCCAGGGAAGGCCGGCGTCCTCCACGATCATGCGCGTGTTCTGAAAGCACGCGCGGCATTGGGTTTCAAAATCAAACGGTTCAACGCCTGGAATAATTGCGCTGCCACGTTGGCGCGGTCCAACTCCGCTGAGGTAGACAAAATCACCGGCGCGCTTGGCGTGTGGATATGGTCCAACTGGTTCAGGCGCGCGGGTTGAGTGAATGTCTTGATTTGTATTTTGACTCAT
>CAJACJ010000359.1 GCA_903938205.1 uncultured bacterium | reverse complement strand
CGGAGTGAATGATGCGACGGACAATTGCCCAAGCATGTCAAGCATGGTGGCCAAGCGATCGCCTTTTGGAATGGCCGCCGCAACATGAATGTCCGGCGTCAAGCGCGGCTGAATGTGAGAGGCGGAAACTTTGGCGCCAGTCTCACCCGCGGCGTTTCGTGTTGGCAATATGTTGGACAGCGCCACGCCGCCGCGGCCATCAACAAGTTCAAGCGAGTCCCCCGCTTCAAGGCGCCGACTTCCCATGGCGTGCTTGGCCTCATCTTTGCTCAACCATGCAATGTCGCCAACGGCGGGAAGTTTTTCAACAATGCATCGCGGATGGGCCACGCACGAAGTGTAGGGCGAATTTCAAAGGGCGCCGGCGCGATACACATCAAAACGCAGCAATTTCCCTTTAATTACCCAATCAGGTTCACGACCAGCAAGTGGCGGCGCAAGTCGTGCGCGCTTCACGATCACGCGTTGCGTGGCGGCGGCAATGGCCATGTCAAGAAGCGAGTCGGCGTCAACGTCCGCACCAACCGTGGCGGTCAGCGCTTGGATTTCTTTGGATGGCTTCGCCGCGCCACGCTCACCACCAAACATGGGATCAAGCAAGATCAGATCAGGCGCAACAAATTCGCGCGCCGTAAACAGCGGCAATGTGAATCCAACTTTTGTGCGCAGCGTTGGCAACCGCGTGTGCGCGCTAGCGTGCTCAATGTGAATACGCGCTGCGGCGGCGGATAATTTTTCATCGCTCTGGCTGCGCGCCAACGCATTCGCAAGCAACGCGAACACATTCGCATCGCGCTCCCAAGCCAACACTTGAACGCCAAGCAGCGCCAACGCGTAGGTGTCGTAACCCAAACCAGCGGTCGCGTCGACCGCGGTGCGAATATCTTTTCCAACCGCGCGACCAAGCGGTTGATTGCGCAACGAGTTGGCTCCATCGGGTAGCCGCAACGATTTCCAGTCGGCGCGCACGCCCGTGCCAGGCTTGTCCCCCGCTTGACGCAACTCGGGCTGACCTTGAAAATCTTCAAGGGTCCAAACACCTGCCTGCGTTTCTTTATGCGGCGACTTCATGGCGCTATTGTGACCAAGAATTGAATGTTGGTATGTGTCATTGCCAATCGGTACACTTGAAATATGAAGTCCACTTCCACAATCGCAGAGCGTTCGATTGCCCCTGTTTTTGGGGGCATTTTGGAAATGATCGGCAACACACCCATGCTTGAGTTGAAGCATTTGGACACGGGGCTTTGCCGGTTGTTTGTGAAAATGGAGAACATGAATCCTGGCGGCTCTATTAAGGATCGCATTGCCGTGACCATGATTGAAGAAGCCGAGGCATCTGGCGCATTGAAGCCCGGCGGAACACTTGTTGAAGCCACCGCGGGCAACACGGGCTTGGCGTTGGCTTTGGTGGCGGCGCAAAAAGGCTACAAGTTGGTTGTGGTTGTGCCCGACAAAATGAGCGATGAAAAAATTAGTCACTTGCGCGCCATGGGCGCCGAAGTGATTCTGACTCGCAGCGATGTGGCCAAGGGTCACCCCGAGTATTACCAAGACATTGCCGCGCGCATTGCCGCTGAGCGACCTGGACATTTTTATGTCAACCAATTCGCCAACGCGGCAAATCCGCGCGCGCATGAAGAGACCACTGGTCCAGAAATTTGGGAGCAAATGGGCGGCGACATTGACGCGTTCGTGTCGGGCGTTGGTTCAGGTGGAACGGTCTCTGGCGTTGGTCGATTTTTGAAATCGAAAAATCCAAACTTGAAAATGATTTTGGCAGATCCAGTTGGCTCCATTCTTGAGCCACTGGTCAATGAGGGTCGCACGGTTGAAGCGGGCTCATGGTTGGTTGAGGGCATTGGCGAAGACTTTGTGCCCAGTATTTTGGACTTGAAGTTGGTTGACAAGGCCTACGCCATTAGCGACGCGGAGGCATTCCACGCCGCGCGGGAATTGCTGAAAAAAGAAGGCGTTTTAGCGGGTTCCAGCGTTGGAACCTTGCTGGCGGCCACACTGAAATTTTGCCGCGAGCAAACTAAGCCGCTGCGCGTGGTCACGCTTATCTGCGACACCGGCGCCAAGTATCTCAGCAAAATGTTCTCCGATCCATGGATGATCGACAATGGATTTATTCAGCGCAAAACATACGGCGATCTGCGTGATTTAATTTCCCGCCGCCACTTGGACCGCGAGGACTATGTACTGAGTCCGCAGATGCCAGTGCAACAAGCCATCAAGCGAATGCATATGTATGACGTGAGCCAATTGGTTGTGCTTGACGCCGCGGACCGCGTGGTTGGAATTCTTGATGAGAGCGATGTG
>CAJACJ010000358.1 GCA_903938205.1 uncultured bacterium | reverse complement strand
GCACGCGCCGCGTAGGGGATGAATAGTGTGTTGGCGAATTCGGCGACTGCGGTATTAAAAAATCCGAATCAACAGCCCGGCGTGGCAGCGCTTGGCAAGTTTGAATTTTGGAGCGCGCCCTTGGCGTGCGCCTTGCACAAATGCGTGGCGGAAAAACCGGCGTTGATCGCGGCGGCTCTTGGTGAACGTTTGGAAAACACAACAGCGTCTCGACAAGAAGTGGCCACATTTTTGCTGGAATTAGAGCCGTGGGCTGCCGAACGCATTCTTGCCGTACTCCCAAATCCTTCGCTGGATGCGCTTGAAAGCGCAATCAAACAACCTGCCGCGCCTGTTGCGGCGCAACACGTTCGAGCACTGGCGGAAGCCATGCTGTCATTGCGCAATGCCGCGTAAATGATTGTGGACAGGATCATCCAGTCCATCGAGTGGAGTTACAAAATTATTTTAACCGCGCCGCGGATTTCGTCGAGCATCTGCGTCGCCGTGTGTTGTCGGCGCTTGTGATGCTTTGGGTTGTTGCGTTGCCGCCGCCGCCATGCTGGCTTGCGTCGCGGGCGCAATGCCTTCTAGTTTGGCGAACAGCAAACGTCCCGCGTTGGTGTTGACGGCGTTGGCAATGGTGGCTTCAACGCTGGCGCCAATGCGTGTCGCGGCATCTTGCACAACCACCATGGTGCCATCGGGTAGATAGCCAACGCCTTGACCCGCGGCTTCACCCGCTTTGATAATGGCAACCGTGACAATGTCGCCAACGCCAATGGTTGGTCGAAGCGATGCGACCATGGTTGCCAAATTAATAATGGTCACGCCCTGAATTTTTCCCACGGACTCCAAATTGGAATCGGTTGTGAGGATGCGTAGGCCGTCGCCTTTGGCGGCCTCAAGCAACAGGCGATCAACGCTCAAGCCGCTGACGCGAAAATTTTGCAGCGTCACTTCAGTCCAAGCATTTTCCCGCAGTTTGATAAGGTTTTCCAAGCCACGGCGACCACGCGCGCGTTTGGTTTTGTCGCTGCTGTCGGCCAAGCGTTGCAATTCATCAACCACAAAATTGGCAATGACCAATGACGCATCAAGCAATTTCGCATTGGCCAGCGCAATGATGCGCCCATCAATCAACACACTGGTGTCGACAAGCCAAGGCCGTACACCGCGGCGGGTGCGGCTGAATTCCACATAGGGAATGACGAGTCGAAAATCATCCTTGGTGTTCAGCACCACGCTCACGCTGAGATAGCACACGATCAATCCAACAATGGATTTGCCCAAGTTCAAATAAATTTTGGTTGTTGGGTCGTTAAATTCCCAGGCGTTGGCGACGGTATCAAGCAGGGCGCCGAAAGCGACCGCGCCGATCAAACCAAAGCACACTCCAATATAAATTCCCACCACTCCCGCAATGCGTTTGTTGGGAGTCAGCGCGTCAATGACCACAACAATGATGCCAACTGCCGTGGTGGAAATAGCGACGCCAAGAATCATGGCAAAGCTGAAGTCAAAAGTAGTTTTTACGCTGCTCACCGTCAGCAACGCCACGCTCACTAAAAGCGTGATGAACAAAAGTCGAACCACCTGCATGAGAAAGCGGCCAGAACGCGCGTTGGTGGACTCCACGCTGGGCAGCGGTGGGTCGCTGGTCACCATAGAAAACCCCTCGCTTTGCGGGGAAATGTCTTCAATTTCATTGCGCGAGTCGGATTGCGATTGCGCGTTGGTTTCTGGAGCCATCTTTGGATTGTACGGCGGCGGACGGTGAAGCTAGGATTCAAAGTTCACTGCTTTCGAGGACGGTCGGGCCCGTTGGGTGGGTGTCATGTGAACCTGGTCAGAGCTTGACCGCAGCAGCCATAAGCAGCGGCATCCATGCCGACGCAAGCCTGACCGTCCTCGTAAGCAGTGCAAAGGAATTGATCGTGGCTAAAAAATCAACCGTTCAAAATTCCAGTAAAGCGCCAAGCGCAGATGCAAGCTCTGATGCAAGCGCGTCCAGCGCCGAACATGCAAGCACGCTTCTTCCAGGCGCTTTGATTTCAAATGAGCCAATGTCCGACGCGCTGTTCGCAGGCGCAAGCAGTTCAGCGACAAGTTCAACCGCGGGCTACACCGTGTTGGCGCGGCGCTATCGATCCAAGCACTTTGATGAATTGATCGGACAAGAATCTATTTCCCGCACTCTGCAAAATGCGATTGCCATGAACCGCATCGCGCATGCTTATTTATTTTGTGGCACGCGCGGCGTGGGCAAGACCAGCATGGCCCGCGTGTTGGCGCGCGCGTTGAACGCGCCCAAAGAATTAACGCAGTCCGTGGCTATTTCCAACAGTATTTTACGCGGTGAGGACATGGACGTCATAGAGATTGACGGCGCTAGCAACCGCGGCGTGGATGACGCGCGCGACTTGATTTCCAAGGCGGGCATTTTGCCTGCGCGCAGTCCCTACAAAATTTACATCATTGACGAAGTGCACATGCTCACCACGCCGGCCTTCAACGCGTTGTTGAAGACCATGGAGGAGCCGCCGCCGCACGTGAAGTTTATTTTGTGCACCACCGAGCCGCACAAAGTTCCCGCCACTATTCAAAGTCGTTGCCAGCGATTTGATTTCAAGCCCATCGCCACGGCGCGCATTGCGGAGCATTTGCGCATCGTGATCGCGCAGGAAAAATTGCAGGCCGACGACGCGGCCATTCACTTGGTGGCCAAGCTTGGCAACGGCAGCATGCGCGACGCGTTAAGTTTGCTGGACCGATTGATCGCCGCGGCCAGTGGAAATATTTCAAACAAAATGGCCGAGGAAGTTTTGGGCTTGCCCGACGCTGGCTTGATCGCCGCGGTCACATCAGCGGTTTCCTGCGGCGACGCCAAAGCGGGCCTTGAATCCGCGGCGGTATTGCTGGAATCAGGCTGCCCAGTTGAACAAGCGCTGGAATTTTTCGCTGCCCGTTGGCGCGACTTTTTAGTGCTTCGAACCTGCGGAAAAGACACTGAACTTGTTGATCTTTCGCCTGAAGCTCGAAGTCTGGCCGCGGATCAAGCCAAGCAATTTGAGCCGCATGAATTGGTGCATTTTGTCGCGGTGTGCGAAGCCGCCATCCGCTCCATGCGCGGCAGTGGTTCGCCGCGCACCATCTTTGACGCCACTATTGCGCGCCTGTGCTTGCACCGAGAATTTCAGCGCATGGATATTGCAGCCGCACATTCCGCCCGGCCCATTGAGGGCGAAAAAAAAAAGCAACTTAGCCCAGCCCCTGTAGCTGAACGTGTTGGCGCTGCGCCGGCACACGCTGAAACGCGTGCGGAGCCAACATTCGCCGCGCAACAAAACGTCGCGCCACAAATCACCGCGCCTTCATTCACGAAGCCTGCGCAGAATGTTGCGCAGCCACAGGTCGCCACGGCGAACGCCACTCATACATCCGTCACCACCGCGCTTGAAGCGTGGCAACGCGTCGCGGCCATTGCCACCAGCACTCCAGAGCGCGTGCTTGCGGAATCATTCGTGCCTGTTTCCATGCGCGACCGCCAACTCACTTTGCGCGCCGCGGAAAGCGCGGGTGGCGCCGCCAATTACGCCGCGCGTAAAAGTGAAATGTTGCAATCCATGGTCACGCGCGCGCTTGGACCTGGTTGGAAATTGGAATTTGAAACCACCGCTCAAGCGGCGCCGCAAGCCATAACTCCCATGCACGGGCTTGATAAAGACTTAATGCAAATGCCTCTGATTCAAGCCGCAATGGATGCTTTTGACGCCATCGTTGTGAAGGTGGAGCAGCCCAGTGCGCAGCGTGTTCATGAAAATCCGCCAACCGATTTGGCGCAGGCGTAACATTCGTCCATGTCGTTTGATCGCATCAATTCCGCGCAACCAGAACCTGTCACGCGACTTGTCCATGAGTTATCGCAATTGCCTGGCGTGGGTCGCCGCACCGCGGAGCGTTTGGCTTTTCATTTGCTCAAAGCTGATCGCGAGGACGCCATGCGTTTGTCAAAGGCCATCGCGGATGTGAAGACCGATGTGCGCCACTGCGGCGTGTGTTGGAATTTGACCGACGATGATCCGTGCGCGATTTGTTCGGACTCGCGCCGCGACGCGTCCATGGTGATGGTGGTGGAGCAACCAAAAGATTTATGGAACTTGGAGCAGACCGGAATGTTTCACGGCGTCTACCATATTTTAATGGGACGACTGTCGCCGCTTGAAGGCGTCGGCGCCGATAGTTTGACGGTGAATGATTTGCTGCGGCGTATTTCCGACCCAACAAAAAACGCGCAAGGTGTCAAAGTGACAGAAGTTATTTTGGCGCTGAACCCCGACATGGAAGGCGACAGCACGGGGCTGTTTTTAGCCGATCCGCTGCAATCTTTGGGGGTGAATGTCACTCGACTCGCGCGCGGTTTGCCCGCTGGAAGCCAGATTGAATTTGCCAATCGCGCCGCTTTGGCAGACGCCATTGCGGGTCGTCGACGCATGAGTTGACTTGCAAATGGAATGCAAGTTTGCTCTATGGTTGCCCAACAATTCAACTATTTTTCACTGGTTCCCCCGTAGTATGCGCGCATGCGTTTTGATCTCTCGCAAAAACTTCGCACATCCCAGCAACTGCGCTTGGCGCCTCGGCTGATTCAAAGCATGGAGGTGTTGCAAATGCCGTTGGCGCAATTGCAAGAGCGAGTGGAGCAGGAGCTTGAGCGCAATGTTGCCATTGAGCAAGTGGAGCCCGAAGCCAGCGACGAGGATCGCGCGCAAGAGCAAGAACAAGCGGAGCTGGAAATTCCAGAGAAGCCGCTGGAGAGTGGCGAGGCCGCCGAGACTGGCGCTGCGTTTGAACGCGCGCGCGAGTTTGAACGCGATTACGGCGAGGGTGCTCAGCCAACAACTCGCCACATGGATGGCGACCGCGATGTGAAGTATGAAATGCTGGCGCAAACCGCGGCGCGTCGCGAGCCGCTCAGCGAGCAACTTCGTCATCAATGGGACATGATTGAAACCGACGCGGCCACGTTGCTGGCGGGCAAAACCATTCTTGATTTCGTGGACGACGACGGCTTGCTTTCCGCGGATATAGAGGCAATTGCCGCGCATAGCGCCAAAGAAGGAGCCGCCGTGCCCGCGCAGGAATTGCAGCGCGTGTTGCCCCTGTTGCAGCAGTGGCTGGAGCCCGCGGGTGTGGCCGCGCGCGATGTGCAGGAAAGTTTGCTGATTCAAGTTGACGCCAAGTTGGATTCGCAGCGATGGAATGAGCGGCCTTCCGCGCTTGATGAAGCTGCGTGGCGCGACGCGCGCATTTTGTTGAAGGATCACTACGAGGATTTTCTTGAGAACCGCTTGCCAAAAATCGCCGCGCGCAGCGGTATGAATGTGGAGCGCATCGAGGCCGCCAAGGAGCGCTTGCGTCGCTTGACCATTTCGCCTGGCCGCGACTTGATCGATGAAACCGAGCGGCCAATTGTTCCAGATGTCATGGTTGAATTTGACGCGGAGCAGGATCGTTATGTCGCGGCGATTTGCGACGGCTCCGTGCCGCCTTTGCGAGTGAGCGCGCGTTATTCCCTCATGGTTGAGCAAGATGCAACCGACACCGCCACCAAAAAATTTGTGCAAGATGGAATTCGTTCGGCGAGTTGGCTGATTGACGCCATCACGCAGCGCAAGAACACGCTTCTGAAAGTGGTGGACATTGTGCTTGAAAAGCAGCGCGAATGGTTTGATGAAGGCTCGGGACATTTGCGTCCGCTTCCAATGATGGATGTCGCAGATCGCATTGGCGTGCATGTGGCCACGGTCAGTCGCGCCGTTGCGGGCAAATGGATGCAGACTCCGCGCGGGTTGGTTGAGTTGCGAAAGTTTTTCACCGGAGGCACGGAAAATGCAGACGGCGAAAGCGTAAGTTGGGAGGCGGTCCGTACCGTGCTGCAGGAAATTGTGGACGCAGAGGACAAGACGCGCCCGCTTTCGGATGAGGCCATCACCACGCAACTGCGCGAGCGTGGCATCACCATCGCGCGCCGTACCGTGGTGAAGTACCGTGAGCAAATGGGAATTCAACCAGCGCGCCGCCGCCGCCGACATATCGATGGAGAACACGCGTGAGCCACATTCTTGCGCAACCAGCCACGAAACTTTTAGAACAGTGGGGGCCAAGCGCGTGCGCGTCCATGTCGCCCGTGTCTCTCATGTCCCACAGCGAGGCCGCCGCATGGTGCGCGCAACTCACCAACGCGCGCAGTGAAAATTTTCCCGTGCTCAGTTCATTGCTGCCAGAAAAATCGCAACCAGACTTCGCCGCTATTTACGCGTTCTGCCGCTGGGCAGATGACTTGGGCGACGAGGCGCAAAGTCCAGAGCAAGCGCTTGAACTTCTTGCGTGGTGGCGCGATGAATTGCGCCAGTGCTATCACGGTCAGGCGAAGCATCCAATCTTTATCGCGCTGCAGCCAGTGATTGCGCGCCATGAGTTGCCCGAAAATTTATTTGACGAACTCATCCAAGCTTTTGAATGGGATAATCGTCAAACGCGTTGGGAATCATTGGAGGAATTGACCCGCTACTGCGCGCTCAGCGCAAATCCAGTGGGGCGTTTGGTGCTGGCCGTGCTGGGTGAGTCGCGCGACGAAAGTCTTGCGCAACTTTCAGATTGCACCTGCACCGCGCTGCAATTGGTCAACCATTGGCAAGATGTCAAGCGCGATCTTTTACAGCGCGACCGCGTGTATTTGCCGCGCGACGCGTGGCGTGACATTCCAGATTTTGAGTCGCGCTTGTTGATCACAGCGCGGCGCGGTTGGGCGGCGGACTTGGAATTTCTACCGGCTTACCGCGACATGTTGAGCAAGTTGTGCGACCACACCGAGCAACTGTTTGATCGTGGCGACGCGCTGCTGCGCACTCTTTCACCAGTGTCTCGACCAGTAATTGGTTTATTCACCGCTGGTGGCCGCGGCGTGCTGACGCACATTCGACAATGGGATTTTGAAACATGCATTCGCCGACCCAACATGAGTCGCGTGGAAAAACTCATTCTGGTTTCCAAGGCGTGGCTGGCGGCGCATCGGCAGCGAGGTGCGGCATGAATCCAGTATTGCAAGAGGCGGTTGCGGCGTGCGAGGCCATTACACGAGAGCGCGCCAAAAACTTTCACTATGGTTTGCGTTTAACGCCGCCGGAAAAACGCTGGGCCATGTATGCGGTGTATGCGTGGATGCGCGAGGCCGATGATTTAGTGGACGATCCTGAACGCGATCCCAATGAGCGCAATCAACGCTTGCAGGCGTACCGCGACGCCACCGACGCGGCGCTGGATGGACACACGCAAACGCACACGCCCGCGTTGATCGCGTTGACCGAAGCCAGCAAGCAATTTCACCTAGAAAAACAGGACTTTCATGACATGCTTGATGGGCAAGTGGGCGATCTTTCTCCCGCCAAATTTCAGGCGTGGCCGGAGTTGCGCAAATTTTGTTACCAAGTCGCGGGCACGGTTGGCTTGGTGTGCATTCGCATTTGGGGTTTCAGCGGCGAGGACGCAATCAAGTTGGCGGTGGAGCGCGGCATTGCGTTTCAACTGACCAACATTTTGCGCGACTTGCGCGAGGACTTGGACAGCGGCCGCTGCTACTTGCCGCTGGCGGAATTTCAAGCGCTTGAACTCACGCCCGAAATGGTGCGCAACTGGAGCGCGCCGGATCGCTGTGTTGAATTCATCCGCGCGCAATGCGAGCGGGCGCGCGCGCATTACGATCGCAGCGCGCCGCTGGATGGAATGATCAATCAAGCTTGCTTGCCTACGCTGTGGGCTATGACGGAAATTTATAAAGGCGTGTTAAGCAAAATAGAAGCCGACCCGCAACTCGCGGTGCATGGCCGCGCGCGCCTAAGCACTTTGCGCAAAGTATGGATCGCGCTGCGCGCCAAACATACGCATCCCAAAAAACTACTTGCTCGATATTCCACGCCACGCACGATGTCTGATGCAACTTCTTCTGACGTGGGCGCGACGGGGGAACAAGGCCAAGACGCATCCGCGCGATCCGGGAGATCTGGGAGATCTTGGTGAAACGAGTGGCGATTGTTGGCGGCGGCATTGCGGGAATTGCCGCGGCGCTTCGTTTATCCGAAGCAGGATTCACACCAATTGTGCTCGAAACACGGGGAAAACTAGGGGGTCGCGCCACAAGCTTTGTAGATCCGCGCACCGGAAAAATTTTGGACAACTGCCAGCACGTCGCCATGGGGTGCTGCGTAAATCTGTTGGATTTCTATCAGCGTCTTGGCGTGCTGGAGCGCATGCAATGGCATCCGCAAACCTACTGGGCTAATCCGCCGCATGAACCCGATG
>CAJACJ010000357.1 GCA_903938205.1 uncultured bacterium | reverse complement strand
GTTGGATGACAAGTTGGTGGGGGGCTTGTATGGAGTTTCCATTGGCGGCGCGTTCTTTGGCGAAAGCATGTTTGTGTTGCGCAACGCGGGCGCGGGCAACGCCAGCAAGGCGTGTTTACATTGGCTGGTCACGCACTTGAAATCCAAGCAATTTACCCTGCTTGATAGTCAATATTCCAATCCGCTGGTGTTGAGTTTTGGTGGCGTTGAAATACCCGCGTCGCAGTATGAGGCGCAACTGGCTGCGGCGACGGATCTTGATGTGGCATTTTAATTTGTATCGCGCGCGTTCAATTTTCGCTTCGTGACAAGCCAAGTTTTTCCAGCGACAGCGTGGAGCCAACCGCGTCAACAGCCTCGTACCCTTTTTTACGCAGCGCGAAAATGATCTCGCGAAAATCCGCGGGCACCGCGCCGGTGAAGGTGACTTTCTCGCGCGACGACGGATGTTCAAAGCGCAACATGGCCGCGTGCAGCGCTTGTCGATCCATGACAATGCGTTTGGTGTCGCCAACATCAATGCCCAACTCAGCGGCGGTGAGTCGCTTGCCGTCGTACATATCGTCGCCCACGATGGGCCAACCCAAGTGGCTCATGTGCACGCGAATTTGATGCGTACGCCCCGTCAATAATTCCAATTCCACCAACGAGAAGCCGTCGTAACGCTCAATGGTTCTATAAATAGTGCGGCTCTCTTTGCCATCGTCGCCCCAACGCACCGCGTACAGCTCGCGAATGGTTGCGTGCTTTCCCAGCGGCAAATCAATCAAATCAGTGACCGGCTCGGGCGTTCCATGCACCAGCGCCAAGTAGCGTTTCTCAGTTGTGCGGTTTTCAAATTGCTTGGCGATGCGCCAGTGCGCGGTGTCGGTTTTGGCGGCCACCATGACGCCCGTAGTCCAACGATCAAGTCGATGCACCACGCCAGGACGCGCGAATTCTTTTCCAACTTCACTCAGCGCGCCTTGGGAGCGATGTAGAAAATGCCAGGCCAACGCATTGATGAGCGTGCCACGCTTGTAACTGCGCGCCGGATGCACCAGCAATCCCGCTTGCTTGTTGACCACGATCAAATCATGGTCTTCAAAAACAATGTCCAGCGGAATATCGTCGGGTGGAACTTCGCTTGACGGAGGCGGCGGAAGCACCGCGATAATGGTGTCGCCCTTATGCAGTTTGGTGCTGGGTTTTGGAATGCGCCCATTGACCGTGATGCTTTGCTCGTGTACCAAGCGCTGCAGCGAAGTACGGCTCAGAAATGGAATACGGTCGACCAAGTAGCGATCGAGTCGCTTGTCCAAGTCGCGCTGCAATACAAAGGTCACCTTGATCGGCGTGTCGTCATCGCCTTCTTGACCTTCATAGAGCGCCTGAAGTTCCTCCGGATTGATCTCGTTGGGCTCTATCTCATTCACTGTGCGCGATTACTTTGGTGAAGCGGGCGCGGCAGGTTCAGTGGATGGTGTCGCCGCTGAATTTTCTGGCGTGGTGGCAGTTGGATTCTCAATTGGCTTCACGCGAATCGGAAGTGGCGCGGGAACATCTCCGTTGATTGGCGCCAACAGACTTTGCGTGCTTGCGGAGGAATCCGCCGCTCCTGGCTCCACTGGACGCGAAGGCATGTCACGAATTTTGGAAAGTTCAGGCAATGACTGCTTGCGATAGTCAGCCACCTTGGCCAATTGCGGATACGTTTTTGCGGCAAGGTCCTTGGCTTGATTCAAGTACAAAGCGGCTTGCGTTGGATCATTTTTGGTTTCAGCCACGGCGGCTCGTCCAAAGAGCGCGGCCACGGTGAGCAGACTGGCTGGACCACTTTCGTGGGAACCTTCGCCCTCAACTTTGGTGTACAGGCGATCGGCCTCTGCAAGATATTCCGCACGCAATTCAGGCGTCAGCGCGGAGTCCGCGGCGCCAACTTCACGGTCGAATCGTTTGTTGGTTTGCAATGAAGTCATGTACGCGTCCGCGGCGTTGAGCGTGGCCAATGCGCTAATAGAATCAGTTCCAGAATTTTTGTTTGCAATCTCAATGAGTTCTTGCGGAGTTTGCGCTGAAAGAAATTCATTCCACGCGCCATCGCGCGCTTGCATGGCGCGATTTTCCCACCAGTTGAAACCCATGAAGCCGCACAACACCAACATGGCCACCAGCAAATAATTTGGTCCCTTGGTCTTGAGCCAGAAAAGAAAATCGCTGTTCAAGCGGCTTTCGGTGAGCGTTCCTTGTTGAATGTCTTTGAGTCGGTTGTCCATAAGGAAAAGGAGTGTAGCGAGAAGCAGCGACTTTCAAATGCGTTGCCCCTATGCTGCAAATATGAAAGGTTTAATCGCCGTTGATCTTGATGGAACGCTGCTGAATGCAAGTGGGCAGGTGTCGCCGCGAAATATTCAGGCGATCGCGGACTTGCGCGACGCAGGCTTCAAGGTTGTTCCCGCAACGGGTCGATCGTGGCGCGAATCTCGGCGAGTTTTTGAAGTGATCCAAGCCAAAGGGATGGCGGTCACGTCTGGTGGAAGCGTGCTCAGCGACGCGTCCACGGGAAAAACCGTCGAGCGTTTGGCGATCACTCCAGAATTGGTCAGGCGTTTGACCGAGGCGGTTCTTGCGCGCGGATTGTTGGCGCACTTGTTGCGCGATCATGATTCAAGTTGCCACGATTATTGTTTGGTTGGCACGGGGGAAGTGAATCCAGCCACCGAGTGGTGGTTGAAGAATCATCAAGTGGATGTGCGCCGCGTGGACTCGATTGAGGATTTGGAGAAATTAGGTTTTGACAATGTGCTGCGTGTTGGCGCAGTTGAGCGCGGCGACGTGCTGGCTCCGGTGTGCGCCGCCATGCGGGCGCAATTTCATGGGCAGGCCAGCATGCAATCGTGGAGCGCCGTGACATCCAACGCGGCCATTGGAAGCGAGACGCATCTTCTAGAAATTTATTCCGTGGACACTGACAAGTGGACCATGATTCAAAAATTGCGCGATCGACATGGCTTGAGCAATGATCAGGTGTTCGCCATTGGCGATGGGCTGAACGATCTCATCATGGTTCGCGAGGCCGGCGTTGGTATTGCCATGCAAAACGCGCACGCGGAACTTCGGCCATTCGCCAAGCACATTGCGCCGCACCATCATGACGATGGTTTCGCGCATGCCGTTGATCAAATTTTAAGCGGAGCCATTCACGCACAATCGGTACGATTAGCAATGTGAGTGTATTTGGACGCGATCAAAACGAAGTGTGGACGCCGCCGATTGCGCGCGCAGAGGGCTTTGTGCTTTGCACCGCTTTTGAAGCCATTTTAAAGGGCATTTTTGAATGTGAGTGGTCCGTCGCAGATGTCTTCGCGCCGCGCAGACCGCCGCTCGACATGCTGTTTCGAATTCTGGTGGAGCCGCGCGCATTTGAAGTGGCCGAGCGTCACGGACTTTCACTGCATACCTGCGTGGACGCCACGCGCGCGGTTGAGTTGGCGTTGCGCGCGGCGGAGCAAGGCAAGCGAGCCGTGGCGTTTGTTCCCAACGATCAATTGCACGCGGCCATGAATGTGTTGGCGCGCGAAGGTGGCGGGCAGACCTCTGGTGAAGGGCGCGTAGTCGTTGTGCTAGAGGATAATCCATATCTTTCATCAATGGCATGTCCGCTGCAAAGCGCGTCGCAATTGGACTTGCCATGTTTGGCGCCAAGCACCGTGGCGGGTTTACGAATTGGAATTCAAGATGCGTTTCGCGTTGCGCAAGCATTCGAGCGCGTGGTGGCGTTGATCGCGCATGTTGGATTGTTGCGCTCCATGGACACGCTTGAAATTGAGCCAAACCGCGTGCTTGATCGCGTGGACGCGGCGTTGGAATTGCGGCGCAATCGTCGGCCTTTACGCAGCGCCGAGCGCGAGGAGCCGCTGGTCATCGCGCGTCGGTTGGAGTTGAATCAATTAAGCGCCATGCCTTCGCCAGGTGAAATGGAACCGTGGGGCATGATCGCCATGGGTTCATGCGTTATGGCCATTCGACATTTGCTGGAGGAGTTGGGTTTGTCTGGACGCGTTCCGTTGTTGGCGCTTTCCATGCCGCATCCACTAGACAGCGCGTCGTTGGTGCGATTGTTGTCGCGCTGCGCGAATGTTGTTGTGTTAGAGCCGCGACCCGGCGTGTTGGCGCGCGAAGTGTTGCAAGTGGCGGAGCAGGCGCGTCGCGGTGGTGAAAAAATCGCGGCGATTTGGTGGGATCGACTTCCTTCAGATGGCTCCGCGGAACCGGTCTTGGAAATGAACGATGCCACGCGGCCATCCATCTTGGCGCGCAAAATTGCGCATCTTTTAAGCCGAATTCGCCCTTCGTTGGTGGTGAAAGAGCGCCTTTCGGATGTCGTGGCGCAGACCGAAAGTATTGAGGTGCCCGACCGCGGCGAGGGCATTGGAGTTTCTGGCGCCATGGATTCGCTGCGCTCCATTGTGAGGGAAGTTGCGGATCAATTCGCGTCGCGCACGGAGCCCGTGGCGCAAGAAATTCGCACCGGAATTATTTTTGAAAATCGTGAAGCGCCGGAATCGGATCGATTTGTGGTGATTGAAACTTGGGATCGCCGCCGCTTCGCACGCGAGGGCGCGGCCGCGGTTCGTCAAGCTGCGCGTGACTCGCGGCCTTTAATTTTGGCGGTGTGTGATTTGGGTGGTGAGGACACGCCGGAGATTGAGCAACTGACGCGCGCCGCAATTTCACAAGAGGCAGCGGGCGCGGTTGAAATCATGCGCGGCGATCTGAATGATCGTCCGACATTTCGCGAGTTGCTTCGCTCCGCTGTTCTTCGCGATGGTCTCACGGTTGTCATTGGCCGCGATGGTCCGCCGCCGCGGCGCGATGTGTACTTGCTTGATCGCGCGTTCGCTGAAGTGGATCGCATGGGATTTGTTCCGCTTCAGCGAGCCATTTGGTCAGCGGAGGCGGCTTGCGATGTGCGCGCCGCGGCGCCCGCGACCATGGTTGAAAAAGGACTGGAACGCGGCACAAATCCGCTTAAAACGGAATTTAAAGTGGAGGTTCTCGCGGACCGCACTGGAACGCAATTTCAATTTCATGCGCGACCATTGCTTGAGCAAGTAGAAGTTTTGCGCACCAAGCCGCCGCGTCCAGAGGAGTTGCAACCCGGTGCGCCGCGTCCAGCGCCACCGCGAATTGTGCACGCCGACAGCGGTCGTTGGCGCGCGCATCTTGCGGGTTGGCGCGGTGAGGCGCCGGGGCTTGCGGCGCTTGCGTTATGTGAAGCGGGTCGCTCCATGGGCTATCGCGTGCAAGCTGTTTCACAATCCATTCCAATTGGTCCAGGGCGCCGCGCGTGGAGCCAAGTTGTCTTCACAAGTCTGGATGCGATCGCTTCAACATTCGCAACTCAAATTCCATACGGCGAAGCGGACTTGGTGATTGGCCTTGACGCCGTGGAGACAGTGCGCGCGCTTGGGCCCGATCCATTTCTGCGCGTGGCGCAACGCGAGCGCACCTACTTGGTGGCCAACACTGGCTTGCTTGATGATCAAGTGGACGCGGAGGATTTCAAGGCCGCGGGTGAATTGCCAATGGCCGCGTCGTACATGTGTCGCGGTGATGGCGTGCTGTTGATGGATGTCGCCAACGTGTGTCGACGAACATTTTTAACCGAGCGCCTGACGGATTTGGTTTTGCTTGGAATGGCCTTTCAACAAGGCCTTATTCCTGTCAGCGAAATTGCTTTGGAAGCCGCGGTTCGCCGCATTGAAGAGCGCGGCTACGGCCGTTGCGTGCAAGCCATGCAATATGGTCGAGTGCTTGCGGCGGAGCGCACGCGCCTGATGAATTTGCCGCTGGGCGCGGGTGAGACCAAGGACCGCGGGCCGGAAGGTTTGGCGCGTTTGGTGCGCCGCATTGATTTGGAAATTTCTGAAAGTGGTTTCTTCGCGCGCCGTTCGCGCGGACGATTTCGTTTGTTGATGCGCGAGTTGTTGCAGACCATGTCGCCACTTTCAGGTACGCGCGCTGGTCGCGCGGCGCGGCGCGACGCGGTCACGGGTCTTCATCGGTGTTGGTTGTGGGGCGGCATGACCTACGCGGAAACATATGCGCGCTTGTTGCGTGGTTTGGCGCGCGCGGATTCCGCCAATGATGGTTGGCCGTTGTTGGTGTACGCGCCGCTGCCGCTGGCAGAGGTGATGTTGATTCGCGATCTTGTATTTGTGGCCACCATGAGCACCAGTTTAGAGCAGCGTCGACTCACGCGTAGGCGGCTTGATGTGCGCGCCGGCCGCGGTGACCGAATGGAACGACGCTTCTTGAACCGCATTGAAGCCACCGTGTTTGGACGCTTTATTCGCCTTGATTTCCGCTCAAGTGATTGGCCGGCCAAAGTCATTCGAACACTTTCGTGGCTTGTTCCGCTGGGTGTTCGCGGAAAACTTTCAGAGCGCGCCGAGCGCGACGCGGTCACGGAAATGGTGGTGCGAGCCGCCGTGGAACCGGAGCGAAGAAATTCTTGGGGCGCGTTCTTCGCGCGTTTGCATGAGTCCGCGGTGGACGGCACGCTTCTTTCACTTGATGAAAAATCAATCCGCGCCTTGGCCACCGAGTGGTTAAGCGCCGCGGAAGCTGTGGCCGATAGCGACGACGCCATTCTTTCCACAGCTGACGCTTCTCAAAGACCGTCGCCACCAAATCAATAATGACTTCATGAATTGCATTTGCGCCACACTCACGCGCGAGAGAGTCACACGCAACGTGGCCGCAGTTGAAATGTGATTGCTAGAAAATTTATGAACTTGAAGTTTTGACGGCGGAACCCATCTTCACTTCATGGCGAAGTTGTCCGCACGCGGCTGCAATGTCGCGGCCGCGGCTGGCGCGAATGTGCACATTCACGCCGCGGCTTCGCAGCACTTCTTGAAATTGCAGCACGTCCTCCGTCAGCGGCCTGCGAAACGGCAAATCCGCCACTTCATTCCAGCGAATTAAATTCACATTGGCGCGCAATCTCCGCGCCAAAACGCTCAGTTCATCGGCGTGCTCTGGTCGATCATTGAAGCCGCCAAGAACAATGTATTCCAGCGTGATTTCGCGGCCCGTGGCGCGGAAATATTCATCGCAGGCGTCAAGCAATTCTTCAATGGTGGAATACTCCGCCCACGGAATAATTTTCCGGCGCATCTCGTCGTTGGGCGCGTGCAAACTCAGCGCCAGCGTGACGGGAATTTCAAAGCCAACCAATTTGCGAATGGCGCTGGGAAGTCCAACCGTGCTCAGCGTGATGCGGCGCGCGGAAATTCCCATGCCCCACGGCGCGTTCAATGTGCGGATGGCGTCGGTGACCGCGGAAAAATTGGCAAGCGGTTCGCCCATGCCCATGAACACAACGTGTGAAATTCTTTCCACGCCTTTGAGGCGGCCCAAGCGCCACGCTTGTTCAACAATTCGTCCGCGCGTGAGATTGCCTTCAAGACCGCCAATTCCGCTGGCACAAAATTTACAACCCACGGGGCAGCCCACTTGGCTGCTCACGCACGCGGTCTTGCGCTCTGGATTTGGAATCATCACGCATTCAGTGGTGCGGTCCGTGCTTGGATTGTTCACGATTGGAAGTTGCGAGGTCGCGCGCTTGGACGAATCCGGCCACGCCAATAATAATTTTTGCGTGCCATCGCTCGCGCTCATTTCCGCCTCGACACGTCCTTGTTCAAAAATCATTTCCTGCTCTAGACGCTCACGATTCAGCTTGGAAAGATTGGTCATTTGCGCGGGCACAATGACGCCTTTGGTGTAGACCCACTCCATGATTTGCTTGGTCACAAATGCCGGCATTTTGCGCGTGGACGCCCATGCCGCAAGCGTGGTGGGGTCAAACTCAAAGAACGCGCTTGTTTGCTTTGCGCCGCCAGTGGAGTCCATGGAAGTTTCCATTTCGCTCACTGTGTCGCGCCAATAGTCAGGTCAACCGTGCGATGTGGAATATTGCGCGCCTCCAACCAATTGTGTAAAGCGGGGGCGC
>CAJACJ010000356.1 GCA_903938205.1 uncultured bacterium | reverse complement strand
CGATTCAATTTATTTGGCTTCAGTGAAGCACATGGGATGCAAAAATAAAAACGTGGCTGTGCATATATTGCGTGCTAGTGATTGCTTACGCCAATCGCATTCCAGTTTCATTGTGCTCAAACAAATGTGCGCGCGTGAGATCTACGGCGACGGATATGGATTTACCTTCTTGAATGGATGAATCTGGACCGCAACGAGCAACAAGGCGCTGCCCAGAAGTTTGCACAACCACATCCATGCGATCGCCGTAATGTTCAACCGCTTCAACAGTGGCGGCAAACCCGCCCGCGGCGTTCAGCAGGACGTGTTCTGGACGAATACCAAGCACGGCGCTACGTGGGCTGTTTTGAGCCAGAGACTTCCAAGCATCGACCGCACCTTGGATTTGCAAGGATTTTGCGGCAAATGTGGCCCAATTGTCTTTCATGGTCAACGTGCCTTCCAGCATGTTCATGGTTGGAGTTCCCACAAACGACGCGACAAATCGATTGGCTGGCTTTGAATAAATTTCTTGAGGCGCGGCAATTTGCTGTACCAGACCGTCCTTCAGCACCACCACGCGGTCGCCCAAACTCATGGCTTCTTCTTGGTCGTGCGTGACATACACCATGGTCACGCCCAAGCGCCTGTGCAACATGCGTAGTTCCGCGCGCATTTCAACGCGTAGTTTGGCGTCTAGGTTGGACAACGGTTCATCAAGTAAGAAAACTTTTGGCTGGCGCACCAGCGCGCGGCCAAGCGCAACGCGTTGGCGTTGCCCACCAGATAGCGCGGCGGGGCGGCGGTCTAGAAGTTGCGTGATTCCTAAGGTGGCGGCGGCGGCGTTGACTTTTTGTGAAATCTCAATGTGCTCCGCGCGACGGCCCGCGCGATATGCGCTGGACAAAACAGATTTTAAACGGCTGGGAAATTGTCTTCGACGCAGCAAGCCAAACGCCATGTTGTCGTGGACATTCATGTGTGGGTAGAGCGCGTAATTCTGGAACACCATTGCAATGTCGCGCGCTTGCGGCGGCAATTCATTCACCACCAAGTCATCAATCTTCATCACGCCTTCGGTGATGGTTTCTAATCCAGCGATCATGCGTAAAAGCGTGCTTTTTCCGCAGCCAGATGGACCAACCAGTACGGTGAATTCACCGTGCTTAATGTTCAAGTCAACACCTTCAACAGCGCGCACGCCCCCTGGATAAATTTTTCCAACACGTTCAAGAGAAATAGTTGCCATGCGAAATCTCCGTTTAAATTGCGATCGCGTCAGCCTTTGACGGCGCCTTTGCCCAGGCCTTCAATAAATTGCCGCTGCGCCACAAGGAACAGCAAGATGCAGGGGATCATGGTCACAAGACTTGCGACCATGAGTAGATTGACTTTGTTCACGCCGCCATATTGATTTCGGAAACTGTTCAGCGCCACGGCAAGCGTGGCTTGGTCATCGGAGTGCAAGTAAATCAGCGGTGCCAAGAAGTCGTTCCATGTGAAGATGAACGTGAACACCGCGCAGATGGCCGTGACCGGGCGACACAGCGGCAACATGACGTGCCACCAAATTCCAAACCATCCCCAACCATCCACTTTGGCTGCTTCAACAAGCGCCTCTGGAACTTGCGCAATAAATTGTCGGTACATGAAGATGAAGAACGCGCTACCAAAGAAGGCGGGGACCACCAGTGGCAGAATGGTGTCCACCCAACCTAGATTTCGAAACAGCAGGAATAGCGGAATCATTGTGACTTGACCCGGCAGCATCATGGTGGCCAACATAAGCAAAAACAGCGCATTATTGCCTCGAAATCGTATGCGCGCCAATGCGAATCCCACCAAGCTAGATGACAGCACCGTGCCCGCGACCACCAATGTGGTCACCACAATGCTGTTG
>CAJACJ010000355.1 GCA_903938205.1 uncultured bacterium | reverse complement strand
CCCCGCCCGCAGCGGCATACTTGCTGATCAAAAAGACGTTGCGCCAATGATTGTAAATATGTTGGACAAATCAGGTCTGAGCGCCGCGGGCGTGAAGCCCGGCTCCACGCTTACAGCTATCAATGGAGTAGCCCTTACAAACGCCGAAGCGCTTGATCTTGCGTTTGAAAAATCCAACGGACAACCAGTTTCAACAACGTGGTTGCTCTCGGCAAACTCCGCGCGAGTGCCAAGCGCCACCGCGACACCATCAAACTCCCCCGCAGCCACATCTCTTGTTGTCACGGCGCCACTGTCACCCGAGCCCAAGTTTGAAAAACTTTTCTCGCCAGATTCAAAGTCCATCGGCGAATATGACCTTGGCTTGATCGGATTTTCACCCTTGGTGCGCATTGATTCCGTTCAAAAAACAAGCCCAAATCAAGGCATTTTACAAGTTGGCGATATTGTCCTTGCCATCGAAGACCGCAGCGGGCCGCGACTTGGAGAATTTCGATCGCTGATTCAAACCTACGCCAACCGCGCTGTGCAATTAAAAATACTTCGCGCTGGCGAAACACTTTCCATCAATGCCCGCGTGGATAGACAAGGCCGCCTTGATGTGCTGGTGGGACCGGCTTGGAACTTATTGGTGAGCGCGCGCGTGATTGACCGCGTGCTTGAAAATCCACTGGACCCCAAAGCCACGCAAACCGAAGCCACGCCAATCGCGTCGCTTGAACTTCGGCCACTGACAAAAATAATTTCCATCAACGACATCACGCTCACCGATTGGGCTTCCATGCGTGATGCGTTGTGGGTCACCACCGCCACCGCGTTTGGAAAGAACACCCCCGCCACGCTGAACATTTCATTTCAAAATATCCTGGCCAATTCGCCTGTAAAATCCGCCTTGATCACCTTGAGCGCCGCCGAAATAAACGTGATACAAAAACTGGGATGGTCCAGTCCGCTGCCCAGTGAATTGTTCGAGCCACAAATGATTACGCGCAGCGCGCACGGCAATCCAGTGTTGGCCGTCACAATGGGTTTCACCGAAACAAAAAAACTTGCCGTGCTGACTTGGCTCACACTTGACCGCTTGGCTCGCGGCACCGTGGGCGTGGAACAACTGCGCGGCCCAGTTGGAATTGTGCAAGTTGGAACCCGCGTGGCCGACCGCGGAATGACCTATTTACTGTTCTTTTTAGCAATGATCAGCGTGAATTTGGCGGTGCTTAATTTCCTGCCACTGCCAATTGTGGACGGCGGCTTATTTCTATTCCTGCTGTACGAAGGCTGCTTTCGGCGTCCACCAAGCCTGCGCTTTCAGAACGCGGCGACCTTGGTTGGACTTGCCTTTCTTGGCAGTTTATTCGTGGTCACTTTTTACAACGATGTGGTTCGTTTATTCACCGGCGGATAATTTTTCCGCGCATTCATTATGGAGCAATAAAAGATGGTCACCCTTGTCACTGGCGCTGGTTCTGGAATTGGTCGTGCATGCGCCGTCATGCTGTCGCAGCGCAAGCACCAACTTGTCTTAGTTGGGCGCACTGAAAATAAACTTGCCGACGCCGCGGACGAAATTCGCGCCACGGGTTCCGGCGATGTCATGATTGCGCGTGCGGATATTTCCGATGCCGACCAAGCCAAGTCGCTCATTGATCAAACCATTGAACGCTTTGGACGCATTGACAATCTTGTGAATTGCGCCGGCGTTGCGCCAAGCGTGCCCATTGACAAGACCACGAAAGATTTGTTCACCGAAGTCTTTTCCATCAACACCTTTGGCGCCGGATATCTGATTGCCGCTTGTTGGCCGCATTTTCGCGCGCAAAAAGGTGGCTGCATTGTGAATGTTGGAACGCTTGGATCCTCCGATCCATTCCCAGGATTTTTTGTCTACGCCGCTAGTAAATCCGCGCTTGATTCACTGACCCGCAGCGCCGAACGCGAGGGCCGCGCTCTGGGCGTGCGCGCGTTCAGCGTGAATTTGGGATGCGTTGAGACTCCGTTGCTGCGCTCTAACTTCAACGAGAAAATGGTGCCGCCACATAAAACCATTTCACCAGAAACAGTGGCCGCCACTATTACCGACTGCATTGAAGGCAAGCGCGCCAACGATCAAGGCAAAATAATTTTAATGCCCAGCCCGTAAAGCCACTCGCCCACTCGGCAACCCACTCGGGGGCGCGCGTTGCTTACCTGTGATATTTGAAATCAATTCACTGTTTAGAAGGCCAACACATTCATGCAGGCAAACACATGGTCAACGCCGCCGACCCGCGTCGCGGTCCATGTCGCGCTTCATTTCCTTCTCGCGAATCGCGGCGCGCTTATCGGCTTTCTTGCGCCCAACCGCCACGCCAACCAACAATTTAGCTACGCCATTTTTGAAATACACCTTCAACGGCACCAATGAAGAACCCTTGGCCTTCATGGCAAAGGCCAACTTCTTAATCTCGCTCTTGTGCGCCAAAAGCCGCCGCGTGCGCAGCGGTTCATGCTGCCTGTCCTTGCCCGCCGGCGGATATTCCGCCACATGCACCCCGTGCAATTCCAATTGTGGAGGGGCCGCCCGTGCCATAACCCATCCCTCGGCAAGACTTATCTGACCCGTGCGAATGCTCTTGACCTCCGACCCCTTCAGAACCATCCCGCACTCAAAAGTCTCGCCAATCACAAAATCATGGCGCGCCTTTCGGTTCTCAATCTCGGGCTCACGGGTCTCTTTTGTCACTATTTTGGCTCAAATTTGATCATACACATGCATTTGAAAGTTCTTCACAAATCTGCCTTCACACAATATGAAAGCCGCAAGCAACCTGCAGAATAGGGCAAGCCCACCCATGCGCACTTTTTCAACCCAATGTCCTTGCAAATTATTGCGCAAAATCAAAGTATTTCAAACTTTCCCCTTGCCCAACAAGCCAATGCGTGACATTAATAACTAAAGTGTCTGGGCACTGACTGTTGTTGAATTTCTAGCCACTCGCCTGTCCCCGCAAAGACTCCTATCTAAAGAAAGTTCATGAAAATGATTTCACCAAAATTGTCTATTTTGAGTTCAGCGGTTCTTGCCTTGGCTTCTGTGGCATTCGCCGCTGGAGGCAATGCTGGCTTTGCGACTGGCAATGTCAACGGCGCAAAAACTGCGATTGGAACTCAGACAACTGGCGGCGTGGCTGATCCAGGCGAAGGCATTCGTGATTCATTTGCACAAAGTTTCCCAACCGGTGGCCTGCATGACATTAAGGGCGTGTTGCGCCGCGTGTACGGAACAACTTTCTCAACTGGCTCCTCTCCAAGCGAAAGCGCTGACAAGTTCATGCAAAAGTGGTCCATGCTTTGGAAGGTGCCTTACTCACAACTTGAAAAAGTTGGTCCAACTGAAGATGGCGCGCACACGCAGTCACTTGTCGCCGACGATGATGGTGAGAACACAAAATTCACCGTGGCGTATTTCCGCCAACAAGCCAAGGGCGTTCCTGTATTCCGCTCCTACGGCTGGGGCTTGGTCCGCAACGAAGATAATTTCCCAATGGTTCTAGGTGGCGGAACCCTGCGCGACATTGGCAACATGGAAGCGCGTCTTGAAGGCACGGACATTGATCCATCCTCCATTAATCTGGGCGCTGTCAGCGGCCAAGCCCTGAGTCAATTCAGCGCTCCGCCAGAAATGTCGTCACCTCGCTACGTAATTTGGTCCGGCCTTGACCAAGATGTTCAAGCCTCCAAACTTGCTGTTGAATTCAAAGTCATCAGCGGCCAAGGAACCGATGACTATCAAAAAGTGTTGTTCGTGGTCGACGCCTCCAACGGCAACATTCACTATCAAGAAAGTTTGATTTATCACGGCAGCGTGAATGTGAAAGTGAACGAATATGTCACCTCAGATTTCAGGGCCGACTCATGCGGCGTTGAAACCACCCGCGCCATGCCCTACGCCAAAGTTATTATTGGATCAACAACGCTATACACGGATGTGAATGGAGCTTTGACATACACCTATTCCGGCACTGGTTCTGTCACTGTGGCCCCAACCATGGCCGGCAAATATTTCACCGTGACTGCGGGAACTGGAACACTGAACACTGTGCCTTCACAAACCGTGGCTGATGGCGGTACAGCGACATTCCTGTTTAATCCTAGTGCGGCAAATGCGGCACTTTCAACAGCTCAAACCAACTGCTATGAAGCAGCAAACCAAACTCGCGACCTGTGCTTATTAGTGAGCCCAAACTTCCCAGTCATTAAAAATCAAACTGGTTTTATTGTCAGGCCAAACTTAAATGGAACATGCAATGCCTATTACGACGGCTCCATTAATTTCTATCTTGCTGGTGGCGGTTGCAACAATACTGGCTTCTCAAGTGTGGCGCACCATGAATATGGACACCACTTGGTCAACAGCGCGGGTAGCGGACAAAATGAATACGGCGAAGGCATGGGCGATGTCATTTCAGTATTACTGACTGACTCGGCATTGCTTGGACAAGGGTTTCAATCGTGCACCACTGGTCTTCGAAACGCTAGCAACACTTGCCAATATTCATCAACTGGTTGTTCCAGTTGCGGCAGCGCAATCCATTCTTGCGGCCAGTTACTTTCTGGCTGCGTCTGGGATTTGCGAAATTCTTTCGCTGCAACATATCCAAGTGATTACAAAACGCGTCTTGCAAGTTATGCGGTCAATGCAATGCCTTTGCATGCTGGTTCTTCCACCATTCAAAATGACATCGTCATTGATTATCTCACACTGGATGACAACAACGGCAACTTGGGTGACGGCAGTCCAAATTATTTTGCAATCGCTGCCGCTTTCAACAAGCATGGATTAACAGCCCCGGCGTTGAGTCTCTTCACAATCACTGCTCCAAATGGTGCTCCAACAACGGTTCTACCACT
>CAJACJ010000354.1 GCA_903938205.1 uncultured bacterium | reverse complement strand
GCGGGCGCCGTTGAAGGCATGGGACTGTTCAAATCTGGAATTGGGTCATTGCCCGCGTGTGTCAAGGTGTTTGATTGATTCAGGCATCCACCAAGTGGAAGAATTGCCGCGCAAAGAATGGCGTGAGCGAAAATCACGCGTGGGAAAGACGCAATTGAATTGGCCGCGCTGTTTTTGAAACAGGAAGTGGTGGCACATAGTTGGCTTGAGTTGAAGTGGTCAAACAAATTCATGATTCTGAGTTCCATGGAATTCGCGCCTTGGCGAACGCCGATTCAATCGTATCCAAATCAAAGCCCGCGCGCGAAAATGTCCGCGCGATTGAAGTGGGTGATTTACCGGCTCGCGTCAGGCGTTTGGCTTCCGTGCACAATTGCGTCAGCGTGGTCGCTGCGACACGCGCGGATTTTTCCGCGATTGAATCCGGAACGCCTTCGTCGCTGAGGCGTGCTTGCAGCAATTCTTGAGAGATAATTTTGCGCTCCATAAATTTGGCCGCGCGTCGCGTGGCGTAGGTCTTGTCATCAACCCAACCCGCGGCGCACATTTGATCCACGGTCACTTGCGCAATGGCTTCTGGCCACTTTCGACACAAGCGCTCCAATAAAAGCGCGCGCGTGAAATCTCGCTTGGCTAAAAATGCAAGAGCCGCCGCATGGCACGCGTTCAATTGCGCCAAATGTTCAACCTTGCGCGCCTTGGCCTTGTTCCAAGTGGCGCCAACGTGAATACCAAGTTTGTCGGCGTAGTCGCGGCGCAGTGGACCCATGCGTGCGCCATCCACAAACCAATACATCAGTCCAGGATCATCCGCGTGTACATGTATTTTGTCGATTGTGTGAGCCATAGGTATGTGCGCCAATTATGGGGTTAATTCATCAAGATAGGAGGCCAATTCAGACGTGGCTTTCATATCTTTTGCCTGCTTGGCTTGCGCAAGGCCGCGTTGAAGCACGGCAACGGCCTCGTCCAAGCGTTCGCAACGCTCCAATATTTTCGCATAGTGGTAGTGGCCGTATGCGTGCGTGGGGTGTTGCGCCAAAAGTTTTTCAAACCATTGCAGCGACAACGGCAAATCATTGGCGCTGGCGTATTCCTGCGCAATGCTGTAAATACAAAAGTCGTCCTCGGGGTCCGCGGCGTGCAACTTTTGCAACTGTTCAAGTCTTGATTTAGTTTCCACGCTCACAGCGTAGCGGGGCTCAACAATTTCGCGCGTGTTCCATGGATGGCGGGGAGCGGATACCTTTAAGCCATGCGAAATTCGCTTGCAAAGAAGCTAGTGATTGTGGCGGTGAGCACGCTGCCTTTGTGTGGCTGCCTTGACGAAACCTATATCAAGGAAGATCGAACCGACAAGCGAAACAAGACGCTCAAATTGGTTCATCATGTTGGCGGAACGCAGGATTGCATATTGGTGAATGACGGCGTGTGGTATGTCGGCTTTGGCTCGCAATTGCTTGTGCTTGAGGGTCGCGGCAAAAAACCCTTGCGCACCGAAAGCATCAATCCATCGGGAGAGGGCGGCGCTATCACCGCTCTGGCGTTATGGCATGGCGACTTGATCGCGGTGATGGATGGTGACGCCGTGGCGCGCTGGGATATTTCATCGCCGCGACTTCCGGTGCTGATTGATTTGGTGACCTCCAAGCAGCTTGATATTCGTCCGCGCGGCATTCATGTGGCCAACAATATTTTGTACATCACCGGTGATGGCGGAGTTGTGCGCTCCAGTGATGGCGAAAAATTTCTGCCAAGTGAAAACCCAACAGGCAATGTGGTTGACACAAAGTTTGGACCCGCTGTGCCCGTCGCTCGCCGCGTGCAGCTTTTGCAGGACAATAAATTTATCACCGCCGCCAGCGCGCTTGTGCCACTGCCAGCAAGCGCCGGTTTGCCTGGCGGTTTCGCCTTTGCATTAAATGGAAAAGAAGGGGCCACCATTGGCCTTATGAATTCCGATCTTCGTGAAGTCTCTGGTGAGCCGGTTCGCGGCGTATTTCGAAAATTGGTCGTGGCCAACGGACGTTTGTGGGCCATCTTCGACACGGAAATTGTTTCGTGGAATATGCAATCTGGAAAACTCAATTCCCCCATGTACACGCTTGTGAAAGGCGCGCGCGACTTGGCGCCGTTGACGGATAATTTGTATGCCGTTGTTGGTTCATTTGGACGCGGCGTCCTGCATTTAAACGCCGACAAGGAAGGCGATGGCGACACATTCACCGACGCCGTTCGCGAGCCTGGACGCTTGGAGCAATCTCTCTTTGATGGTCGGCGCGTTCTTGCTGGAAGTTCCGAGGGTTTTTGGCTCTATCCAATTCGTGGTAAGCCCACGTTGTCCGACAAAACCGTTTCGCTTTCAATGATTCCCGACACCAAGGTTTCGCTTCCGTGGGCCGATGCGCAAATTGACAAGGGCGATGGCAATCCAGCGACTCCGGACGAAGGACAAAAAATTCATTTCAAATCCGCAACGGCCGAGGCTGATTGGGAATTGCCGCCCAATGTGTACGCCTGCGTGTTGGCGGCCGTGGATGGAGACTTGTGGGTTGGACACACCGATGGCATCACCGTATTACATCCAGCGAATGCAAACCCCACTGTCGCGGATGGCGCAATCGCCGCGTCATCTGCTGAAGGAGCGTTGATCATTACCAAGCGTGGAGAACTACGACTGCCAGGACCCATCTTGTGGATTCATCCGCTTCGAACAGGTCCTGGCGCCGTGTGGGTGAGCCACTTTGGCGGTCTTGGTGTCGCCGAGTTCACGGCCGACGAGACTTTGTTGCAACCGGTTTCAAAGACTTCGACTTCTTCAACTTTAAATTGACAGGCTTGTTGCTTGTAGCGGCTTTAGATTTCCGTGTTGTGGGAGCCTTAGCATTTGAGCAAAAATCCTTGCAAATCAAGTCACTTTTGCAGCTTTCGCCGCGCGCCTTGCACGCGTCGCGCCCGTGAGCAATGAAGAGATGACTGAGCACGCACCAATCTGCGCGTGGAAATAAACCCATCAAGTCGGCCTCCACATCAACTGGATCTTCATGCTTGCTTAAACCCATGCGCCGAGCCAGTCGACCAACATGCGTGTCCACCACGACACCCTCTTGCATGTTGAACGCGTTTCCCAAAACAACATTGGCGGTCTTGCGCGCAACGCCGCGAAGCGTGAGCAACTGCTTCATGTCTCGCGGCACTTCACCATGAAATTGTTCGCACACTGTGAGCATGCTTTCATGCACGGCTTTGGCTTTGTTGCGCCAGAAGTTCAGCGTCTTCACATAGGGTTCAATCTTCGCGGGCGATGCGTTTGCAAAATCTCGCGGCGTTGGAAACGCGGCGAACAAAGCGGGAGTGGCTTTGTTCACGCCAACATCGGTGCTTTGCGCGCTCAGAATTGTGGCGATGAGCAACTCATGCGGCTGGGACCAATTCAGTGCGCAGTGCGCGGTTGGATAGCGCGTTTGCAGCGCTTTGAACAATCGCGCGGCTCTTGCCACTTGCGCCGCGGATTTCTTGGGCGCCTTTGGAATATCCATGGTGGCTCCATGTTCAACGGCGTTCGTTTTTGATTTCGACTTCATTCTTTGCGAGTGTAGTTGCGCAGTTAGAATCAATTCCATGCGTGCTCCACCAATTCCACTCGCGGTCACCATGGCGGCCCTTGGCGCGTCGCCAAGTTGTTTCACGCACGCCATGAAATTAAATGTGGCTGGAGTTCAATTTGATGCATCACAGCCAGGGTTGCGTCCGCGCGAGTTAGACATTGGCGCGCGCCGCGATGTCGCGGCAACGCTGCGTCGCCATGAACTTATCGCCGCAGGCATTGACTGCTTTATTCCGCTTGAGCGATTCATTCGCCTTGACGCCGTTGAGCGCGCCATGACGGCGTTGTTTGAATCCATCGCCTTCGCCGAATTTCTTGGGCGCGTGCCGGTAAGTTTTTTCATGCCGCAAGACGCCGATCTAGCCAACACTATTTCCCAAGAAGCCGCGCGCAGGGGAGTTCTTCTGGCCGATTTCACGCGCCCCGCGTCAAACGCCAAGTGTGGAATTGGCATTGATCCCGCAGCAATTCTGCTGGAACAGAAAAATCCAGCGCAAGAAGTTTCCGCCGCGGGTGATCGCTTGGTGGCGGCGCGCG
>CAJACJ010000353.1 GCA_903938205.1 uncultured bacterium | reverse complement strand
TCGTCGGCCTTGAAACTGTGACTGTGGATTTGTGTTGTGTATTTGCATTGAAAAATAAATTGGTATGTATTACACCAACGCAAGAAGCATTTTAAAGAAAAATGATCGCGTATGAAATGACAGCGCTGGAAGGCGTCCACATTTAAATCGCACGCGGGTATCAAGAGTAAAGACCTCCGGTTTGAAGCGGTGGTAATACAAGCGGGCCATGCGGCGCATTTTCAGAACACTTGCAGTGTCCGCCACTGCAATTGATAGCAAAGCCCCATCCGAATCAAGCGACCACGGCCGACCGTCGAGCGTTCCCGCGAGACGACCGACCAATGTCAGTTTGGGCGGTTGGATTGGTCTTTGGTACGAATCTTCATGCCCCCGCTCAAGACCCATTCAGCGTGTTCGGCTTTTGCGCCGGTGCCGCTTGGAACTTTGATTCGCAGATCTTGAAACTCGTAAACAATTTCCGCGCCGCGACCAGTCAAGTGTTCAAACAGACCGATTGCAAGTTCTGGCCATGAGTGCGTATGTGTAGTTTCTGGCATTTTCAAATTCTCCTGTATGGTGTTGATCGCAAACGAACAAGTGAGCGAAACACTAGGCATGCTTTGCGCTGCGGGCGAGCATGAGTTTGAAGTGCTTCATACGCTAAAAAATCAACCCTTGAATAAGCAGTCGAATAAACAGTCCAATAAGTTTAGAAATTGGAAAAATGCGCAATACGGGCTGAAATACTTAAGTCATTTGGGATTGAATAAGCAGTCGAATAAGCAGTCATTGGGTTACCAAAGACCACCCTGCTCTGCGACCCCATTCCCAACTCCGCAACAGACCAAAATTTTAAGCCATGACATCCGGCGTATCACCCGCGTGTTAAGCCAGCCACAACTTTGCGGTAAGCCGTTGAAACGCCGTGGCAATGTGCTGCGCACGGAACATTGATTTCTTGCGCTCATTCCAGGAATGCACCGCAACCGTTGCCGCGTCGGCCGTAGTTGATCTTGGCTTGCCATTCACCGCCACCCAATGCACTGACGAGAGCAACTCCATTCCATATGGTGTTTGAAAACCTTGGATCAACTCATGCACGCGCTCCAAACGACTTAATGATTGGCCGCGCTCACTCAAGAACGCATTGGCTTCGTCAACGGCGCCGGGCATGAGATCAATTTCCAGATCGGGTTTATGACTGTCGCTGTAGCCACGAATAAAATGACCTTCGATTCGCTGCAAAACCTTGTTTAAATTGGTCGCGTATGGCCCGTAATGCCCGGCTTCGTAGCGCAATCGCAGGGGTTCGCCGGCCTCTTGCAAAAAATAAGCCAGTTTCTGAATCTCTAACAATGTGCGGCGATAATCCAGCGCCTCATATTGCTGCATAAGTTTTATAAACAACGCGCGCGCGGTGGTCATGGCTGGGCGCTGCGAATGCTCTGGCAACCTAGCACCAGTGTGGTCAATGCCAACAAGCGGCGCAACGTGCGCGCCATGCGTTTCAATCGGGCTGTGAAGAAACACATCAACTTCTGGAACTTGCGCAAAAGCATTTTCAATCATGGACCGAACCACTGGCCAATTCAATCCCCCATTACCGCAACCCAATGGCGGAATAGCGATCGACCGTATTTCCAACCTGCGCACCTGTGCGACCAAATCAATAAGACCACTGGCGATGTCTGTTAAGCGCGAGTTCTCACGCCAATGCCGCTTAGTGGGGAAGTTGAAAATGAACTTGGGATTGATCATGCGGCCAGTGTTGAAAACAAACATATGGCCGGGCTGAATTTCTTGGCGCTGGCATGCGCTGACATATTCATTGAAGTTGGCGGGCCATGCACGCTTGAATTGCAAAGCGATGCCCTTGCCCATGAAGCCAACACAATTCACCGTGTTCACCAACGCTTGGGCGTTGGCATGCAATAAATTGTCGTGAGTGTGGTGGATCATGGGCGAAGTTATTTTATTCATGATAATACCAGTCGCGGTTCACTTCTATGTTTTTATGATCGCTTGTTGGAAAGTGCGCGAGCACGTTTTCAACGCGCAATTTCATGGCTTGATTGATCACAACCAAACGCTCAATGCAATGCCACGGGCAAGTATGCTGAACTAGAAACTCCGCTTGCTTGGGACGCTTTCGATCCATGTCATGGGTGGAGTCTTGCCAATATCGCTGGGTGACAAGTGGC
>CAJACJ010000352.1 GCA_903938205.1 uncultured bacterium | reverse complement strand
TTGCCCAAGATTGGAAGCAGGTCTTTTGCTGCGCTGATCTTCTTCTCATTCACCAACACGTAGGCGTCTTCAAGCACGCATTCCATGTCGGTTGGATTGGTGACGAAGTGCGGGCTGAGCCAACCCTTGTCAAACTGCATGCCTTCAAGCAATTCAACTTCGGTCTCAAGGCTCTTGCCTTCTTCAACTGTGATCACGCCGTCCTTGCCAACTTTGTCCATGGCGTTGGCAATGATCTTGCCAATGTTCATGTCTTGATTGGCGGAGCAGCAACCAACTTGCGCGATCTCCTTGGAGTCCTTCACTGGCTTGCTCATTTTCTTAAGCTCGTCGGTGACGGTGCGAACCGCGGCGTCAATGCCGCGCTTGACCGCGTTCACATTTGCGCCGGCGGTGATGTTCTTCAAGCCTTCTTGAAAAATGGCTTCCGCGTAGATGGTTGCGGTTGTGGTGCCATCGCCAGCGTCTTTGCTGGATTTGTTGGCAACTTCCTTGACCATTTGCGCGCCCATGTTTTCATAGGCATCTTCAAGTTCAATTTCCTTGGCGACAGTCACGCCGTCTTTGGTGACGGTTGGCGCGCCGAAACTTTTCTCAAGCACAACAACGCGACCAGCTGGACCAAGAGTGACCTTGACGGCCTTGGCCAACTTTTGCACGCCGCGAAGAATTCGTTCACGCGCGTCATTTTCGTATGTAATTTGTTTTGCAGCCATTTTTTATTCCTTTAAGTTTGAAGTGATTTGAAATGAAATTTGTTTTTGGAGCGAGTTGATTTACTCGACGACCCCAAGAATGTCTTCTTCGGTCACGATGAGGTATGTCTCGTTGTCAATCTTGACTTCGGTGCCGGAATAGCTTGAGAAGATGACGGTGTCGCCCTTCTTCACGCTGAACGCCAAGCGGGCGCCGGTGTCTTTGTTGAGCGGGCCAGTTCCTAAAGCGATGACCTTGCCTTGCTTCGGCTTGTCTTTTGCGCTCTCGGGCAGAAAAATTCCGCCTTCGGTTTTGGTCGCGGCTTCATCACGCTTCACAAGAATCTTGTCGCCAAGTGGTCGAACCTTCATGAAAGTATCTCCTTCAAAACGGGGTAAAAGAATCAAACACCCGGCCGCATTGGCCAGACATTTGCGTAATGTCGTTGCAAGATTCTGCGCAGCAGCTCAAGCATTGACTCAACTGGAAAAGGACGATCGATGACCGCGAACGCACCCTCTTGCAACATGTTTTGCAAGCTGCGCACGGCCTCGCGCGCGCTGGGTTGTGGCGGACGAACAACAACGGTTGGAGGCGGTTGCTCCAAGCGACGAAGAATTTGCAATACGCGCGAGCCCGCTGGATCCACACCAAGCACGCCATCTTCCATGGGCAGACTCACATCAACCACCGCAACATGAATGCGCTGGGTTTCTAAAACGCGCGCGGCTTCTGTGGCGGAACGAGCTTGAACGCAATGCACGCCCATAGGGCGAAGCAGTGGCGGAAGTTGTTCGGCGAATGTGTCATCCCTCCAATCACCGTGGCTAAGCAACAAGTTCAAACGCGTCGAACCAGCGGAATTCACTTGTGAATTCGCATTGGTTTGCGCGTGTGGCGTGCTTGGATTGGACGAAGATGAAAGCATTGATCTGTATTCAAAGCAATTGCCATACCAATTGGGCTGGTTTGTGGCATGTATTTTGACATGGTTATAAGACTTATATACTTAAAAAACACTTTTATTTGTGTTTTTATAAGACTCTAATTGCTGGATTTGATATCTAATATCTAATTACTGCCAATTCGACGCAGTTCATTCAGGTTGACAGCTGTTCATTTTGAAGCCGATCTAGTTGTATTTGCGGTTGCCTAGAAGCCAACTTCAATCCAAGATGCACTTCCCCTACTTGGAGCAATCATGCACTCAACCGCCATCGCAGAAATTCTTCGCTCGCCAACCACACACATTGATACAGCCGCGTGCGTGAAAGGCTGGGTACGAACGCGCCGCGACTCCAAGGCTGGAATTAGTTTCATAAATCTGTCCGACGGAAGTTGCCAAGGCGTGTTGCAAGTTGTGGCTCCCGCAGCATTGGCGAATTACACAAATGAAATTATGAAATTGACAGCGGGTTGCTCAATTGAAGTTGAAGGCAAGTTGGTCATGGGCCAGGGCAAAACTCCAACTTTAGAAATGCAGGCTGAGTCAATTCGCGTGCACGGATTTGTGGATGACCCAGACACGTATCCAATTCAACCCAAGGCGCACACGTATGAATATTTACGCGAGGTGGCGCACTTGCGCGCGCGCACAAATACTTTTGGCGCGGTGGGACGAATCCGCCACACCATGGCCATGGCCACTCATCGCTACTTTCATGACAACGGATTTTTTTGGATTCACACGCCAATCATCACCGCCAATGATTGCGAGGGCGCGGGACAAATGTTTCGCGTAAGCACGCTTGATGCGGTGAATCCGCCGCGCACGCCAGATGGCAAGGTGGATTGGAATAAAGATTTCTTTGGCAAAGAGGCGCACCTGACGGTCAGCGGTCAACTGAATGTTGAATGTTGGTGCTTGGCGCTGTCAAAGGTGTACACATTTGGTCCAACATTTCGCGCCGAGAATTCAAACACGTCGCGCCACTTGTCGGAGTTCTGGATGATCGAGCCTGAAATTGCGTTCGCAGATTTGAATGATGACGCAAATCTTGCGGAGGGAT
>CAJACJ010000351.1 GCA_903938205.1 uncultured bacterium | reverse complement strand
TTGTGGGGCCAACACAGATGCAATCAACGCAAGCGCAAGATAGCCAACTCGTGCTTTGTTGGTTGCCAGCGCGGCGATGCGAGACAAGTTGAGAATGGATATTGCATTTTTCAAATGGTGGATCGTGCGGTAGAAATCGCAACCACGAGCATTGCAGTGATTGACAACAAGAACATCGTGGCTCATGGGAACACTATAAGTCCGAACGAGGTTGAATCAAAGTTCCATAATTGAGCGATTCAAGACTAAGAATCACACGGACCTGTTGAAAGCAGAATGATGGAGAGGTCACCAGTCGACACTTCTCCGTCTTGGTCAATGTCGCTTGAACCGCCAATATTGCCCATATCCAGCAGGCAAAGCGCCACATCGGAGGTGTCGACTTCACCAGAATTGTCTAGATCCGCGGGGCAACTGCATGAGACTGTGAAGATGGGGTCGATGGACAAAGTTATTGGTCCACCCGTGCCCCAGCCACCAATGCGGATCAGCGCTGTTGCGCCGCAATACATTTGAAATTCCGCGCTAGATCCAACTCCGTCACAAGCGTCATCGCTGCAGGCCAGCAAGTCGCCGCCACAATTGGCGTACACCGCAAGACGCGAATCAAATGTTGGCGCGACGCATGTGCTTGCTTGAAAAATTCCAGAAGCATTGGCAGTGAAACTAAACCACGCATCATGGGTGAAAGCTAAACCCGCGCCCTCATCGCAACTGCCGGGAAGCCAAGTTGGTTCCGTTGTGGCGTTGGTTGTGTCGGTGAAAATTTGACTCACGCCAATAGGCAGCGCCATATCACAGCGATCATTCACCAAGCGCGTGAGTGTGCATGGGGCAAGCGTGGCTTGAATGGTGTAGCGCGCGCGATCATCTTCACAAGAAATATTTTCAAACAGCAAAGACCGAACTGTGATGCGAGTGATTCCTGCGGGCACACACGTTTGCGTGATGGACGAACATCCATCCACGCCCTCGGCCAAAGTGGTGGGAGGACATTGATCATCCACAATGGCCAAGCCAATTGAACCTTGTGTCCATAATTCAATGCGCAGCATTTGCGGCTCATCCAGAGAGATTTCAAACCAATCCACATCGCGTGATGTTTCACTGGACCATGCGTGCCCGCCTAATTTCAATCCGGGAATCAGGGGACGAATATTTTGGATTGTGGTGCAATCCAGCGGAAGGCCAAAATCACACGGGGTGAGTTCCTCAATATCGGCAGTGGGCACATCGCATGCACTGGTTGCGCGGCAGGCTTGACACAACACGCTTGCTTCCAAGGCGCATCGTTCATCCCATGACATTGAGCAACAAAATGGGTCGAGTTGGCAAACCGTGTCGTTGCAATCTTGGCTCATGCAGCCTTTGCCATCATGGGCGCTGCAACATGGACCGTCTTGCGCCTGCGCGGTTGCAAGTGCAAAGCACAACGACAAGGTCAGAGCCAGCAGGGCGTTGCAATATGTCAACGGCGGCTCATTTGGGTGGCGCATGATTAAGCCTTGTGGCGCTTTGCCTTTGCAATAAATTGTGTGACCATGCAAAAATTCGGACAGCTTTACAGTGTGTTTCAGTAAGCATGCGATGTGGCGATTCATCGGTGGCTCCATTTCTCCGCAAATTGCGGTGAACGCATCATGGGCATGCACCAAGGGCACTTTTGAAATTCCTCCCTTTTTTCTTGATGATTTTCAAATAAAACAATTTGGAAGCCAATCCCGCTTCACGGAGTTCTGGACGCCATTTTTGTGTGGGTAAGTGGTGCATGGATGCGCATCGTGCTACCGTTGCAACTTCAGCGCCAGCAATTGTTGCACGCTTCGCACCATTTGGAGTTAACTCAATGCTCATTTCTGTTGGATCTAAAGCGCCCGCCTTCGCTCTGCCCTGCCAACCTGGTCAAGTGGTGGACTTGGCTTCAGTCATTGGCCACGAAAAAGTAGTCTTGTTATTTTTCCCATTGGCTTTTAGCCCAGTGTGCACGGAAGAATTATGCCACTTTCGCGACGCATGGAGCAAACTCAGCGCCATGGATTGCAAAGTATTTGGCGTGAGCGTGGACTCGCCATTTGTCACGGCCAAGTTTCGCGAGATGGAGAAAATTCCATTTCCGTTGCTGAGTGATTTCAACAAGGATGTCTCGCGCGCATACGGCGCATTGCATGAAGATTTAATGGGTCTCAAGGGCGTCTCTAAGCGATCGGCGTTCGTGATCGACGCAACTGGACATGTGAAGTACGTGTCGATTAGCGAAGACCCGCGCGTTCAAGTTGATTTTGTTTCCATTGAAAAAGCCGTCCAATCATGCTGAAATTGTGCATTGCCTTGATGGTCTTAATTGGAGTCGCCATGCCATTGGCTGGATGCAGTGGCGGTGGACCATCACCCATTATGGCAATTCGTCGCTTGTCGACGCTTGGAAACAAAACTGATGCCGCAAATTCCTCCATCGACCAAGGCCAGGTTTTAGATTTGGAGAATTCACTCGATCGATCGATTACGGTTGGCGAGGAATTTAAAGTTGCACTTGAATCCAACGCGGGCACGGGCTATGAGTGGCAATGTCTACTGGTCACAGATCCATTTATTGCGGTTGATATTCCGCCAGAGACCGCGCCTGTGGACACGGGCGTTGTGGGCGGACGAGTGCGCACCATTTTTGTCTTGCATGGCAAAAGTGTGGGAACGGTGAAGGTGCCGTTTGTGCTTGTGCGTTCTTGGGAAAAAAATGTAGCGCCTTCCAAGACATTAACTTTGACATTGACTGTGCAAAATGTGCCTGACGCGCCGAAATGACGACTGTTGCACATGAAGAACTTATTCCATGTCTCGCTTAGGAATTGCGCGAAGTCATTGAATTTCCTTGTATTGGGCTTCTCAATGATTGCAATTTGTTTGGTGGGGGGCGTCGTTGGAGAAGTCATTCCCGTTGCGCAGGCGCAAGAAATGAAGACGCAGGACAAAGCGGCGCCGTTGAACGCAACGATTCCAGCAACGGTTCCTGTTACTACACCGGCGCCCGTGAGCTTCCAGGTGATGACCTTAGATCTGGGCTGCGGTTGCGATCGAAATACATTGACCGATCAAGAGCGCCTGTCACGCGCGAAAAAAATGATCGAAGATTTTCCAGCGGACATTATTTTTGTCGCGCGTGGCGAGTGCGTGGCGCCGGCGCTTGCGGCCGCGACACATCGAACTTGGATCGCGCTTCCTGCGGCCGCGGCGGGCGCTGGAGTCATCACAACTTGGCCGCAATCATCCGCTGTAGAAGGTGAAATATGGAAAGGACTCGGCGTGCGGTTGACCGCTTCCAATGGCCGTGAAGTGGTTGCGTTTGCAATTGCATTTCCATTTGCGCCCTATCAGCCCTATCAACTTTCAGGCGTGCCCCATGATGAGCAACCATTTTTAAATTCCGCGGAAGCCGCGGCAAGCAGCGCAAACACAACTCGCGGCTTGCAAAGCGAAAAACTGGCCGTGGCCGCGCGCGCCGCAACCGCCGCAGGATTTGCCGTGATCGCCGCGGGAATGGTGAACGAACCCAGCGCTGGCGATTGGTGCGACCAAGCCGTTGCCGCCGAATTATGTCCAATGCGTGTGGCGTGGCCGTGCGTGGTCACTTTGGAGCGCGCCGGCTTGCGCGACGCATTTCGCGCGGCAAAGCCCCAGGTTGTCTTGTCACCAGGCGCAACATGGCCCACGATCATGTTGAAGCGCGATCGATCCGATCGCGTTGATTTTATTTTCGCCAACACGCGGCTTCATTGCGATTCAATAGAGATTCTTGGCGAGAGCGGCGCCGTGAGTGCCCGCAATCCCAAGCCGCTTGCGGGGGGTTTGCCAGGCGAGCACCGCGCGCTGCTTGCCCAGTTTCAATGGCGCGAAACTTCATCGGTGAAGTGATCGCGGACTACTACAATATTTTTGCGTCCGCGCCGCACGTTCATACGCGCCACTATTTCCTGCGCAGGACAAACCGAAAAAAGCGGGAGACGAGACTTGAACTCGCGACTTGCAGCTTGGAAGGCTGCCGCTCTACCACTGAGCTACTCCCGCAGTAAGAATTAAAGTGTACGGTCTTGTCAGAATTATGGCGCGTCACATTTTGTTGCCACGAATTGCGGCAGGTTTACATTTGGACTCAGCCCAAAACACTGGGCAAGATGGGGTACAACCAGCGAATCAACGTGTTGAGAAATTGCGCCAGCACCAAATTCAGCATCACAATAGCCATGAAACTTGCGACAAAGCTAGCCGTGGCCGCTTGCCCCACACCAGCGGCACCAGGGCGGCAATTGAAGCCTTTGTAGCAAGAAACCAACCCAATCGCGGCGCCAAAAAACACGCTCTTGAACAAGCCGCCGAAAGGCTCCCTCCAAGAAACAAATTGCGCCGTCCAGTACCAATAGTCCGATCCGCTGACGCCAAAAACTTTCACAGTGATAAGCCACGCACCCAAACTTCCAAGCATGTTGGAATACATGGTGAGAATTGGCGTCATGATGGTGCACGCCAGTACCCGCGGCACAACCAGTTGCTGCATTGGGTCGGTGCCCATGGCGCGCATGGCGTCTAGTTGTTCGGTGACGCGCATGGTTCCCAATTCCGCCGCAAGCGCGCAACCAACGCGGCCAGCAACCATGACCGCCGCAAGCACGGGTCCAATTTGTTTCACCACGCTCATATTGATAATTCCGCCCAAGCGATCCTCTTGGCCAAGCGCCGCGAATTGGTTGAACCCTTCAAGCGCAAGAATCATGCCGATGAACGCGCCCGTGATCGCCACCACTGGAATGCTGAGCACGCCAACCGCGAATAGTTGCGGAGCAAGCAATCGCCATCGAAAACTTTTGGCAGGGCGCATGACAATGCGGTGCGCCGTGATGGCCACAAAATCCGCGAAGTGGCCGAATCCGCAAATTGCTTGCACAACTTGCGAGCCAAAGACTGTGATTGCGTTGACGCTGTTCAACGGGGCGAGCATAGCCGCCACAGTGTGGTTGACGGTGGGGGTGTTTGTTCTGACCCGCTCTTAAAAATGTCGCAATGCAATTTCTGCGTGCCATTTCTAGATGCAATTTCCAGATGCAATCTCTAGGTAAAGAAAAACCCCTCGGCCGTATGGCCGAGGGGTTTGTAAGCACCAAACTTATTGTGCGGCTTTCAGAGCCGCGACAAACTTATTGGCAAGGGCCAGTGCTCAGCAAGCACAATGACACGTCGCCTGAGTCAACTTCACCTGAACCGTCCAAGTCAGATGCGCAGCCGACGCATGGACCTGTGTCAAGCAGACAGATTGACACGTCGCCTGAGTCAACTTCACCTGAACCGTCCAAGTCGGCAAAGCATCCATTTCCACTGCCTGGGCAACCAATGTTGGTTTGACCAACACGGTCAGTAATGGTGTCAGGATTGGTGATGTCACGAACGCCCGCCCACCAAAGATTGGCAGGGAAGCAACGGTAAATGTGCATCGCAATTCCATCCTTGAGTGGTGGAATGCGTGGCGCGTACCACCATTCTGCACTGGTGCTTGTTGGAGCAGGCTGCACCGTCTTTACAATTGAAATGGAATCTTTGAGGCTGGTCCATGGAGCTGTATCCAATGTTCCGTTGTCATCAGTATCCAAGTCAGTGTTCAGCAGGCCAGTAAAGCCCTCGACAAGCATCACTGTCACGTTGTCATCATTCTCCATGTTCAACGTTGCAACCTGAAGATCGCCTGGGTAATCCAACGCAATGCCGTCTTGGATAATTTCTTGTGTTGTTGAATTCACCGTCTTGAGCGTGATGACAAACACACCAGTTGGGCCCATGAATTGACCAGTCAACGGAACCACGCATTCAACAGCGCCAGACTTCAAGTTGGTGGTTACTCCACCAACAGTGACTGAGGCATCACCAAGAATGATCACGG
>CAJACJ010000350.1 GCA_903938205.1 uncultured bacterium | reverse complement strand
CCCTGTGCTTTGGGCCAGTGGACGCGATGGCTGGGCCAGCCGCGACAAGACGGAAAAAGATCGTGGCGTGGATGATTTGTTCGACGCCATTCTCACGCATGTGCCCGCGCCAAAGATGGACGCCACCGGTCCACTGCAATTCTTGGTGACCAATCTGGACTACAGCGAATACGTCGGACGCATTGCCATTGGTCGCGTGATGCGCGGAAGCATCAAGCCAGGCATGGCCGTTGGTTTGTGCCGCGCTGATGGACGCATGGATCGTGGACGTGTTTCCAAAGTGAATCAGTTCCAAGGTCTTGGTCGCCGCGAAGCGCAAGAAGTTTTTGCCGGTGATTTGTGCGCCGTCGAAGGCATCCCAGACATCACCATTGGTGACACTGTTGTGCATCCAGATTCTCCAGACGCTTTGCCGCGCGTGAGCGTGGACGAGCCAACGTTGCACATGGTGTTCCGTATTAATGACGGACCGCTTGGAGGCCGCGAAGGCAAGTTTGTCACAAGCCGTCAACTGTCCGAGCGATTGGACCGTGAACTTCGATCAAATGTTGCGCTGCGCGTATCGCCAGGCGAAACTTCCGAGGAATTCCATGTTTCAGGCCGCGGATTGCTGCACTTGGGCGTATTGCTTGAAACCATGCGCCGCGAAGGTTTTGAATTAACCGTGGGCAAGCCCCAGGTCATTGAAAAAGAAGTCGACGGCGAAATGTGCGAGCCATGGGAACGCCTCACGCTTGATGTGGCGGAATCTGGAATGGGCGCCGCGCTTGAGTTGCTAGGAAGCCGCGCTGGCGAAATCAACAAGGTTGATCCACGCAACGGCCGCATGCACATTGAAGCTGACATTCCTGCGCGCGGCCTGATCGGTTTGCGCTCACGATTACTCAACGCAACTGGCGGCGAGGCAGTTATGCATCACGCATTCGCATCGTGGCGCGCCGTGAATCCTGGCGCAATCAAACCACGCGTGCAAGGGGTGTTGATCGCCAACGAAGCTGGTCCCGCGACTAGTTACGCCATTGAACCGCTGTCCGACCGCGCCGTGATGTTTGTGAAGCCCGGCGACATTTGCTACCAAGGAATGTTGGTTGGTGAGAACACGCGTGAAAATAATTTGGTGGTCAATGCCACTCGAATGAAGCCGTTTTCCAACGTTCGCGCTATCAGCAAGGACGCCACGGTTGTTTTAAAGCAGCCGCGCATCATGAGCTTGGAGCAAGCTTTGGAATATATTGAAGAAGATGAACTTGTCGAGATCACTCCAACCGCCATCCGTATGCGCAAGCGCTTGCTTAACGAGACGGAGCGTAAGCGCGTGGAGCGTTCTGAGCGAAGCCGCGCCGAGACATCCGCACGCGAAGGATAAATCATGCCGACGCGCGTGATGAAGTTCGGTGGAACTTCGGTCGCTGATCCGCAGCGAATTCGTCACGCGGCAAGTCGTGTTGCGGCCGCCAAAGCCGATGGTGATCGCGTGGTCATGGTGGTCAGCGCCATGGGCGACTCAACCGATGACTTGATCGAGCTCGCCAAAAAAATTTCCGCCAAGCCAGCCAAGCGCGAGCTTGATGCGTTGATGGCCACAGGCGAACTTGCAAGCAGCGCGCTGGCCGCAATCGCGCTTGAAGATTTGGGCTTGCGCGCGTGCAGTATGAATGCGTATCAGTGTGGAATTCGCAGCGACGGCGAGTTTGGCCACGCGCGCATTGACGCCATTGATCGCGCCAGCATGGACCGAAAAATCGACGGGGGGTTTATTCCGGTTATCGCTGGCTTTCAAGCAGTTTCACCTGAAGGCGATCTCACCACGCTTGGCCGCGGCGGCAGCGATACAACCGCGGTTGCCATCGCGGCGGCGCTTGATGTTGTTGGCGACGGAGGCTGCTGCGAAATTTACACCGATGTGGATGGCGTCCACACCGCGGATCCGCGCTTGGTTCCAGAGGCGCCGCGTCTGACGCAAATCACGTATGAAGAAATGTTGGAGCTTGCCGTTGTCGGCGCGGGCGTCATGCATGAGCGAGCGGTTGTGTTCGGTCAACGCTATGGTGTGCCCATTCATGTTCGACATAGCCAGCGCTTTGAACTTGGAACCATGATTCAAAAGGAGACGCCGTTTATGGAATCAATCGCGGTCATTGGTTGCGCGCTCAAGAGCGACTTGGGGCGCGTTGTTCTCAAGGGTTTGCCTTCAAGCGCGAATACGCAAGGCATTTTGTTTGGCGCCATTTCTCAAATGGGAATTCTGGTGGACGACATCATTCAAAACGATTCCGACCAGCTCACCCACAAATTTATCGACCTCAGTTTCACCGTGGCCCACACGGAATTGCCGGAAGTTAAAATTGCTGTGACGCGTGTTCTGAAATCATTGGGCTCTGGCACCATGGAGATTGAAATCGGCCTGGCCAAACTCAGCGTTGTTGGTTCTGGCATGCGCCATCATTCAGGGGTCGCTGGTCGTTTGTTTGAAACCTTGGGCAAGGCGGACATTGCCATTCGATGCATCATGACCAGCGAGATTAAGATTTCATGCCTGATTCCACAGGAGCACGGCAAGAACGCCATTCGGCTGGTGCACTCCGCGTTTGGCCTTGAACAGGGCGAGCGCGTGACCATTGAGCGGCAACTTGGCCGCGTCTAAGTGATCAATCGGAAGCAGACACGTTGTCCAGGCTGGCAGCGTGGCATAAGCAGCAATGCCATTGATTGCACGGGATTTCATTGGGAATTGCCTTCAGAGCTGCAGGAAGAAAGTGATTTAACAGAATACCAATTATGGGCGCAAAGGGGTCTGAAAGCCATTCAAGGCATGATTGTTGCTAGGTGCTGTATTCGCGTTGCAGCGTTTGCATTCAACCGAATGTCCTTGCCTAATTCTGATCCCTGTAACTCATCATGGCGTGTGATCAAGTCACACCTGATAATGTTGAGCCATGGACTTGAAAAAATTTCGAACTGGCCTGCTTGGACGATTTGTGAAATTTGGCATTGTGCCTGGCGTCATTGTCATTGTGGGCGTTCTATGCGTGAACACATATTTCAGCCTTCTGAAATTTGAACTTGAAGCATCTGAACTTGCCCGAAAAATGACCCTTCGTATGACTTCTGAAATTGAGAATCGAAATCAAAAGGCTCTTGGAACAATTTCTGTCATTCGACTGGCCCTTGAAACAAGTTTAATTACGAAGCGCGCGGAGATTCTTCAATTTTTGAAGCCAATCGCTGAAGCCAATCCTGATTTCGGAGTTTTTGTCGCTTTGGAATCAAACAGCAGTCAGTCGATTCCACCAACGACAGTTTCCGGCGCGACCACGTCGAGTTCACCAACGACAGTTTCCGCCGCGATCACGGATACAAATATTGACCAAGCAACAAATGCAAATGGACGTTTCGCCCCTCTTTACGAACGCGACGTTGCCACAACCGCCACGACCACGCGCACGCTTGTTTTGACTTCTATTTCCAATATTGAAGACAGCAATTACTACATCCGCTGCAAGCAAGAATTCAACAACAGCAAGTCGCGCAAAGTTATTGTGACGGATCCGCACATGCACAAAGGTGAATTGGTGTATGAGTTTGTCATGCCAATCGTCATCAAGGGCCAATTCATGGGAATTGTTGGATTACAACGAACGCTTTTAGCATCCTTGGATTTAATGAATCAAATGTGTGCAGGAAACAAAATCAATGTCATGCTTCTGACCAATCAGGATGTGTTCATTGCGGCAATGTGTGGCGATGTCACTGCGAATGACCAGGCGCGCGCAACCTACTCCGCATTGAGTGGAAAACCGCTGGATACGACTGAATGGTCAAACCCTTTACGCGATATTGTTTTTCAAAAGACCGCCGAAGTTGTTTCAAGCGCGGTGAATCCCCTTTCAAAATCCAATGGCATTCATGTCATGGGAACAGTCCGAACAGGCGGCTGGAAAGTGATCATTGAAATTCCAGGGGCTCTGATGTTTAGCGAAATGTGGTCGGATTTATGGGTTTCTTTGGTGTTGAGCATTGTTGGAATTGTCATTATGGCTGTGCTTATTCTTCGAACCGCAACCAAAGTTGTTGGCGAAGTCAGCGAAGTCACTGTTGGGATTAGCAACACGGCCAATTTGATGGCGGGCTCAAGTCGTCAGCAAGAATCCATGACGCAAAATTTTGGTTCCAGCAGTGTTGAAATTGCCGCCGCGGTCAGGCAAATCACGGTGACTGGTCAGGAATTGCTGCGCAACATGATGAAGATCGCGCAAGCCTCCAGGGAGTCGGCGCAGAATGCATCAGAAGGTCGTGTTGGCGTGCAAGCCATTGGAAGCACCATGGAAAATCTTTCCAGCGCAACGACTAATGTGGCTGAACGCCTATCCATGATTTTTGAGAAGGCCAGCAGTATCAACAGCATTATTGACACCATCACCAAAGTTTCAGATCAAACAAATTTACTGAGCGTGAATGCCGCCATTGAGGCGGAAAAAGCTGGTGAAAGCGGACGTGGATTTTTAGTGGTTGCGCGAGAAATTCGCCGCCTTGCCGATCAGACCGCTTCGGCCACCCTTGATATTGAAAAAATGGTTCAGCAAATGCAGGCCGCGGTATCCGGTGGCGTTATGGAAATGGACAGATTTAGCGAGCAAGTGCGTCGTGGCGTGACCACCGTTGGGGATGTTGGGTTGCGCTTGACCAAAGTCATAGACCAAGTCTCCGGTGTGGAAAGCAGTTTCTGCGAGGTGACCGAAGGCATGCAGCAACAAGCGCAAGGCGCGGATCAAATTCGCCAAGCCATGGACGGTCTCACTCAGAGCGCATCACGCGCGCAAGACGCCACAAGCGAATTTTCATCCGCTTCGGAATCCTTGCGTGAGGCGATTTTTTCCCTACGCAAAGTGGTTAGTGGTGAAATCCCTGTGTGATATTGCAACGTTTCTGGTGGGCACGTACCCGTTGCGTGGCTCACCTGCTAATGTTGCCGCATGATCCTTCAGAAATTTCGTCGCGGGCTGCTTGGTCGATTTGTGAAATTTGGCGTGCTGCCAAGCGTCTTGGTTGTTGTGACTATTGTGGGCACCACCACATACTTGAACATTGCTTCCAAGTTTGCAGACTTGCGCGAGTTGGCCACAAGCCACGCGGAATTTTTTGCTTCTAAACGCGAAACAGATAACCAGACAGCCATTGGCACCTTGTCCGCTATGGGTCTTGCTTTGGAAAATGGCTTGTACGCCAACAAGGCTGGCACGCTTCGTTATTTACAGTCGGTTGCGCAGGCCAATCCAATGTTTGGCGTATTCGTGGCGTATGAATCAATAGGCGCCCTGCCAAAAAATTCAACCGATGCAGGCGCCGCGAACACCGTCACAATTGATAAAGCCACGGATGAAACCGGTCGATTTGCTCCACGCTTTGACCACGATCCAAATGCCGCTCAATCCATCCAGTTACGGACTATGACTAATATTTCGGAGAGCGTGCTGTACAAAAGTGCGATGCAAAATTTCTCCAATGGCAACCCGCGCAAGATTATTGTGACAGAGCCACATATGAGTGAGGGTGAAATG
>CAJACJ010000349.1 GCA_903938205.1 uncultured bacterium | reverse complement strand
GGGGATTGTGTGAGTGCGGTCAGTTGCGCCGACGGCGGGTGGCGCTGAGGCCGGCGCAGGCGAGAAGTGCCACCGAACCAGGGGCCGGGACTACACCAAAGTACAGGTTGTCCGCGGTGACATAGACGTTGCCGGAGCCGACTGCATTCATGGTCAGGCTGGAGATAGCAGATATGGTGGAGATGAATCCAACGAAGCCTGTCACGCCACTCGTTGATGCGGTGTAGAAGGACCCATCCGCAAGGGTTACCGTGATCTTGGCTGAGACGATATTGAAAAGAGAGTCGGTGCCAAAGATGTTCGCGCCCACGGACATCACGCCGGGAGCGAAGGTGAATGTTGCGGCAACAGGGTTGTTCGTGGAGAAATATCCCGAATCACAGAAGAGACCTCCGGTCGCAGTGGCGGACCAATTGATGCCTCCAGCACTTCCCGTCAGCGGTGAAGCGTAATAGCCGTTGTATGAGTTGAAGGTTTCTGTGGCCACAGATTCACCTGAGGCTAAGACGTCTTCCCCCCAGAAAATGAAGCTTGAGTAGGTTGTAATTGCCGCAGAAACACTAGATGAGATTGCCCCACAAAGAAGTGCGGCCCCGAAAATAGAAAATTTCATGTTTTAAGCTCCAGACAAGGGAAAGGGAACAGAAAGGGAACGGTCTTTCACTACTGATTGTGGGATGTATTGGGAAGGGAACCCCAAAATCCGCAGTGAACTTTCCAAACCTACTCCCCAAAATGGCTCTGTCAATTGAAATAGTGAATATTTTTACTTTTAGTTAAAAATAGAAATTGAAGTTATAGGTAGTGAATATCAAAAAGCAGGCAGGTGTAAACTGGTTGCCAAGCAAAAAGCGCCTCAATGGGCGCTTATACAACAAGGAAATCGGTTTGTTGGCGGGGTCAATTCCCCAGTTGCAAGACCATCTTTAAGGGCGATTGGGAATGGTTACTCTGAATCGTCTTTGCAATCCGGATCATGAATCCAACCGTCCATGGTCTCGTCCGAAACTTCTTTCAAGCGTTCTTGAAATTGGGGATTGTCTGGTTGCTGCATCAGCAACTTGCGAATGCGATTCAAACGCACAATCGATTCCACGCGGGTACGAATCTCGATTCTATTTAAAGGCTTGGTTAGAAAATCATCGGCTCCGCATTCAATTCCATGGATCCGAGAAGCTCTGTCATCAAGTGCCGTAATCATAATTATTGGCACATCGGTATTTTGGGTCGCTTCACGAAGTTTTTCACACACTTCGTATCCATCCATTTGAGGCATCATGATGTCAAGCAGAATGAGGTCTGGCTGATTTTCTGCAGCCACCCTGAGGCCGTCTGGGCCATTGGCTGCAAAAAGAAGGCGTAGATCCATGTTGGTGAGCATGCTTTCAACAACATGGCGCGCGCTGGGGTTGTCGTCAATGATCAAAATGGTTGGTTGATCAGTCATAGAAACAATTTCGTATTGAAATTGCGATAGTTCAAATGCTTTATTGCATTTAGTGAAATTTAATTGAAAAATATAAAGATATTAAAGTATTGATACTTGTCAGGTATCTCTGGTCTATTACCGCGCGCGCAAGACTTGAATACTCAGCCGCAGCGGCTTTGGGTTATTGATTTAAGCAGAGTTTGCATGGCGGTAAAGCAGGGTGGACACTTGAATATTCGGTTATTTGTGTTCGGCTTGAAGGAGTTCATTTTCATAGATACTGGAATTCCAAATGCCTGCGCCGCTTGGGGGATACCTGCGGTAGATTGCTTGCATGTCCCGCAGAGTCGCCATTGTTGCCGCCATTCGAACACCTATTGGTCGTCACGGGGGCGCGCTTGCTTGCGTGCGTCCCGACGACTTGGCCGCGCATGTCATTCGCGCCGTTGTTGCGCGCGCTGGCATTGATCCCGCACTTGTTGAGGATGTCTACTTTGGTGCGACCAACCAAGCAGGCGAGGACAATCGCAATGTCGCGCGCATGGCCGCGCTGTTGGCGGGTCTTCCCGCGACCGTTGCTGGCGCGACCGTGAATCGCCTGTGCGCGTCGGGTCTTGAGGCCGTGAATCTTGCCGCGCGCATGATCGAGTCGGGCGCGGGCGACATCATGATCGCGGGCGGCGTTGAGTCCATGAGCCGCGCGCCGTATGTCGTAAGCAAGTCCGATCAGGCTTTCGGCCGCGAGCAGCAAATGTTTGATAGCACAATTGGCTGGCGCTTTGTCAATCCACGCCTGGCCGCCATGTATCCGCCGATCTCGCTTGGTGAGACCGCGGAAAATGTTGCGCGCGCGCACAATGTTTCGCGCGCTGATCAAGACGCGTTCGCGCTTGCAAGCCAGCAGAAGTGGGCCGCCGCGCACGCCGCTGGTCGATTGCGCGATGAGATTGCGCCGCTTGATATTGAGCAAGGAAAGAAGCCACCGATTCATTTTGACACCGACGAACATCCGCGTCCGGACACCACACTTGAAAAACTTGCCGCGCTGAAGCCCGCGTTCTCCAAGGCGGCCGACGCGACAGTGACCGCCGGCAATTCATCCGGCATAAACGATGGCGCCGCCGCGCTTGTGCTTGTCGAAGCGTCGCGCGCGGCCGCGCTTGGCTTAAAGCCAATCGCCTTTGTGGGAGCATGCGCGTCGGCGGGTGTGGATCCAGCGCACATGGGAATTGGGCCTGTGCCTGCGGTAAAAAAGCTTTTTGCGCATACTGGGCTCGCGGCGAGCGACATCGATTTGATCGAACTGAACGAAGCGTTCGCGGCGCAATCCATTGCGTGCGTGCGCGAACTTGGTTTTGATATGGCGCGCGTGAATGTGAATGGCGGGGCGATCGCGCTTGGTCATCCGCTTGGCGCAAGCGGCGCGCGCATTGTTGTCACGCTGATTCACGAAATGCAACGGCGCAACTCCAAGCGCGGCATCGCTTCGCTTTGTGTGGGCGTTGGGCAGGGACTTGCAACGCTGTTCGAGCGGGCGTGAGTGTGCTCAGCCAATCTTCTTCAGGCCGCTTTCGATCGCGCTCACCAGCGCGTCAATGTCAGTCTCTGTCATGGGCGTGGACAACATGCCCGTGCATGTTCCAACCAACAGGAAGCCCTCGGCAAAGAGATGCTCAAGCATCATCTTGAGTCGGCGGTTCTCGTCGACGTTGGTGTACGCCTCGCGGTAATTCGCTGGGACAGTTGCTTTCATGTGCAAGCGGAACATGCTTCCGCCACCGGTCACACTTGCGCACGCCTTGGTGCGATGAATGGCTTGCGCAATGCCATCGCGCGCGCGATCGCCAAGCGCGTTGAGTCGTGCTACGGCGCGTTGATCAAAGTGTTCCATGGCAACGCGGCCCGCGGTCATGGTGACAGGATTTGCGGAGAAAGTTCCTGAAAGTGGAAAGAGCAATTTCGCCGCGCCAGGATTCAGCACCTGCATCACATCGGCGCGACCAGCAAGCGCGCCCACAGGAAAGCCGCCGCCGATCATCTTGCCCAGCGCGGTGAGATCGCCATGAATTCCGTAGCTCTGCTGCGCGCCGCCGTATTCGGTGCGAAAGGTAATGACTTCATCAAGCACAAGAAGCGCGCCGTTCTTGGCGGTCCACTCGCGCATGGCGTTGACAAACTCGCTTGACGCGGGCTTTAAACCCACGCGGTGCGGAAGAAGATCAAGTAGCACGCATGCCAAATCACCGCGGTGTTCATTCAGCAGCGCGATGGATCGATCAACATCGTTGAAAGGAATAATCACCACATCGTCCATGGCGGATTGCGGCTGACCATGCACCAGCGGCACGCGATTTGGATGATCAACAGCGCCCCAGTTGGCGGGCGATGAACCTTGACTGGTCTCGACATAGTCGTAGGCGCCGTGATACGCGCCTTCAACTTTTGCAATCTTGGGGCGACCCGTGAACGCGCGCGCTGCTTTCAGCGCGGCCATGACGGCTTCGGTGCCGGAATTCACAAATCGAATTTGATCAAAGCCATCGCTGCGCGAGCAAATGTGCTCCGCATGCAAAACTTCCTGCTCGGTGGCCATCATGAAAGCGCTGCCGCGCGCAAGTTGCGCGGTGACCGCTTCAACAACTGGCGCGTACGCGTGTCCGTGAATAAGCGATGCGACATTGTTGGCAAAGTCAATGCGCGTGACTCCATCAATGTCCGTGACGCGGCAACCTTTTCCGTACGCAACATAGGGCGGCACCGACGACCACAACACGGTGTTGCGGCTGACACCACCGGGCATCACTTTCTTGGCGCGCTCAAACAGTTGCGCGCTGCGGCTGGGTGGTGAAGTGGCTGTGTCGTTGGCGGAGTTGGTTGCTTTATTCATTTCCTTGTTCATTGAATTGTTCATTTCTTTTTTTATTTTTCTTGTTGATTTTCTTTTTCAATTGCCTTGATTATTTTCTAGTTTCAAGTGCGTGACTTTGAATGATCGGCGCGCCAGTGCGCTCTTGCACAAAGTCAAAGGTTATGCCTGGCGCCAGTTCCACAAGCGCGAATCCGCCCGCGGTCACATCAATGACCGCCAAGTCAGAATAGATGCGTGTCACCACGGCGCGACCAGTGAGCGGGTAGGTGCAGCGCTGCACAAGTTTGGGCTCGCCCTCCTTGGTCACATGCGTGGTCATGACAAACACGCGCTTCACGCCCGCGACCAAATCCATGGCGCCGCCCACGGCGGGAATTGCATCGTCGGCGCCGGTGGACCAATTGGCCAAGTCGCCGTTGGCGGCAACTTGCAGCGCGCCCAACACGGAAAGATCAAGATGGCCGCCGCGAATCATGGCGAAACTTGTGGCTTGATCAAAGAACGCGGCGCCCGGCATCATGGTCACGCGACGCTTGCCGGCGTTGATGAGTTCGGGATCACCCTGACCCGCCGCGGGTGATGGACCCATGCCAAGCAAACCATTCTCGGTGTGATAAATAAATGTGCGACCCGCGGGCACATGGTGTGCGACAAGTTCAGGAATTCCAATTCCAAGATTCACATATGAACCGTTGGGAATGTCTTGCGCAACACGCTGCGCGATTTGGTCGCGCGTCCAACCTGTGGAAGTGGCGCCACTCATGGGTAACTTGCTCCCGCTTCGTTGAGTGCGGATTCAAGCGCGGGCGAAGGCACATGCACAACGCGGTCCACAAAGATGCCGGGTGTGACAATGATTTCTGGATCAAGCGCGCCGGCTTCTACAACTTCCGCCGCTTGCACAATGGTGACGGTGGCGGCGGTGGCCATCATGGGCGCAAAGTTTCGCGCGGTGCGGTGATACAAAACATTTCCGTGCGTGTCGGCCGTGCGACCTTTGATCAGCGTGAAGTCGGCGCGAATGCCGTGCTCCAAAACATGCTCGCGCTCGCCAAACACGCGCGACTCTTTGCCTTGCGCCAGCGGCGTGCCCACCGCGGTCGGCGTGTAAAACGCAACAATTCCAGCGCCGCCAGCGCGAATGCGCTCGGCCAGTGTTCCTTGCGGCACAAGTTCAAGTTCTATTTTTCCCGCGCGATACAAATCGGGAAACACGGTCGAGCCGGCGGTCTTTGGAAATGAGCAGACAATCTTACTCACGCGCTCCGCACGCAAAAGCGCGGCCAGTCCAACAAGACCAGTGCCCGAGTTGTTGCTCACCACGGTCAAACTCTTCGCGCCCTGATCAATCAGTGCATGAATAAGTTCGATTGGACTTCCTGCTTCGCCAAAGCCACCAATCATAATCGTGGCTCCATCAAAAATATCGGCGACCGCTTCACGGGCGCTATCAAAGCGCTTGTCGATCATCGGCAGGATGGTGTTGGTGATGACGCGTGCGTGACGCGCGCGCTCTTCACGCGCGAGTAGTCAAAGAGACCGGCCTCGTCATAGAGAACGCGATCCGCGTAACCGTCAAACCACAACGCCTCTGGATTGCGACCCACGATGCAAATCTTGCCCTTGTCTTTGGCGGCGCCAGAGTTGCGCATAATTTTAAATATGACAACGCCGTTCTCGCTGCCCTTGAGGCCAGGAATAGGTTCGTTGGTGACCGCGCACACTTCCGTCTTGCCCTTGTAGTGGGTAATGGAAAGTCGCGCGTGACTTTCAACGCCGGACAAACCCTTCTGCGATTCATTCAGGACTTTCCACACGGTCTCAATGGGCGCATTGAAGGCGCGGTAGGCAATGATGTCGCGACCACAGAAGAAGTAGTGATTCTCGCCGCCCGCGCGCTTGAATTCGCGTTGCAAAATACGCAGCGCGTCGGGATCATCGTTGATGCCCTTCATGATTGGCGTTTGATTCTCAACGCTTAACCAGCCGCGCGATACAAGGCGTTGCATGGCTGCGCCAGTTGATGGCACCCACTGCAAAAAGCCTTTGTCATTGTGAATGTATTTGCCGTCAGCATCCTTGGCAAGAAATTCGTCCGGGTGTTCAAAGTGAACCACAATGTGCAGACCAACATCTGGATAGCTCTGATGGAAGCCATCAAGCATGGCCACAAACGCGTCGTCAAATCGATCAGGATAAAATGCCATTTCCTTGGTGCCGATGCGAATCGACTCAACGCCCGCCTCCGCAAGCGCGCCAAGCCATGCCGCAATTTTTAAATTGGTCAGCACCATTGGATCGCCGCCCGACATAAGAACTTCGCGAAGTTTTTCACGGCCACAGGTTGGATGGCGTCCACCGTTTGCCGCAACTTCAGAGTTGAAGCGCTTGATGAACTCTGTCACCTCTGGAATATTGGCCATGCCCTTCTTGGCAACGGTGCCGTCTTGACGCGTAATTTCTTTGCGCGCGATGAGTTCCTCGCGGTAACAGAAGCGGCAGTGCGCCGAGCAAGTGGAGACAACATAGAGAAGACCCATTTCGTATTTGTGAAGCATGCCTTCCACAGGGCTGTAGTCCATTTGAAAGCCGGGGTCCTCGGAGCCCGCAAGGTCCATGGTTTCAGCGGGATCCGCTTTCACAATGCGGCGGATGGGCGCGCTGGTCTTTGCAAGTTCAAAGTAGTGGCGCGTCATCTTCACTGGCATGCGCTTTTCAAGATCGCGATCGGTGCCCTTGAGCACGCGCAACTGCACAAGTTCGCTTGAAGAGTAAAGACCAAGCATGTCGGCGGGCGCCTTCTCATCAAGAAACGGCGCGAGGCCGTTGATGATGTTGCGCTCGTGGCGGGTGTCTTCAACTTTGGACAAGAAATTTTGCTGACGCTCGGTGGTGACGTACTCGGTAGACATGGTTTGATCCTTGAAGGGGTTCAACAACTGAAAGACTTGCACGTTTCAGCATAGCGGATGGGTGCGGGTAAACCAACCCTAAAGCGTGGTTGCATTGTGCCAGTGATCTTTGATGCGGCGCAATTGCGGATGGGATTTTTAGTTTGTCCTGCGCGCGCTCATAGAAAGACCACGCTCATTTGGCCGTTGACCAGCACGCGGTGTTGTCTGTGCCACTTCACGACGCGCACCACTCTTGCTTAAACGGGGCATATTCTTACACTCAAAGTCTGTATCGGTTTCATTGTTGATCCAATCAGGAGGACACGCGTGACTTTCTCAAAGTATTTGCTTTTAACAATGATTGGCCTCAGCGTTCTGATTGTGTACTTGCTCAGTCAGGACCAGGCGCTGAATCAACCCATTGAACAATCCACCATCTATAGATTGATGATGCTGCTTACGGGCGGCGCTGGTTTGTTTGTGGCCTTGACTTTGTATCACCAGGCGCGCAGTCAAGAGGTTGCGACCGAGAAGGACTTGGAATTGTCCACCATTAGGATCATCAAGGATCTGTGGATTACCCCAAATTTTCGGCTGGCGAATGACTATGAAAAGTTGGGTTCGATGCCAGCCGAGATGTATCCAGATCTTTCGATCGCGTCATCACAGGACATGCATCAGGTGGCGTTTGCAATTTCCGTGTTCCAAATCTTCGAGGATTACAAAACGATCTATACGCACGACAAGACCGGACTCAATGTTTGGCTTGGAAATTTTCTCAATTGGGCGCAAAGCGACACGCTGCAAAGATTGTGGCCGCGCCTGCGCATCAACTATCAGCCAAGCACAATTCAAGTGACCGAGGCGCTATTCGCAGCCGCGAATGAGATCAAGGCCTTGCGGGTCAAACAAGGGCAGGTCAGTTATGACGATTATCAAAGTGTCATTGCAAAGCTGTCTGTTGTTTTTAAGAATCAGGTTTCCAAGCAACATCTTGCCGCCACTTAACGTGGTGGCGCGCTGACTTTTCAGCGCGGACTTTTTGCAAAGTAGAGCCAGGACAACCAACCATGCGTATTGCCATTTCTGGAAGCCATTCTTTGGGAAAGTCCACCGTGGTCAATGACTGGGTTGCCAAGAACCCAGGCTTCACGCGAGAAGAAGAACCGTACAGGGCGTTGGCTCTTCATGGACCGCATGAAATTTTATTTCGTGATCAGTCAACCAAGTTGCACAATGGAATCCAGTTGTATTACAACATCAGCCGCGTGCATCGCTATTGCGCGTCAAGCGATGATGTGATTTTTGACCGTGCGCCCATTGATTACATTGCGTATTCACAATACACCGCGAACAAAGGCACCACCGACATCAACGACGCGTTTGTGGCGTCCATGATTCCAGCCGTGAGAGAGGCGCTGGATCGCCTGGACATTCTTGCGTTTGTGCCAAAATCAAATGAGTGGCCCGTGGAAATGCAGGCGGATGGAATTCGGCCCATCGACCACGAGTATCGCGACGAGGTGGATGCGATCTTTAAACAGATTTATCGTGAAGGGCGCTTCGGGGTGATGCCACAAAAAAATCCGCCGCACTTTGTTGAATTGTTTGGCGCTCGGCAACAGCGTTTGGATCAGTTGCAGCAAGCGATTGATGAAGTGCAATTCGGCAAGCGACGCACGCAATGACGTTGGTCGGTTGCAGTGGGGCGGTGAAGTTTGCAAGGTCAACTTACATAGACAAATCCAACTCATCCAAACGGGCGCGCACCAAGTCCTTCACTAATTTTTTATCGATCGCCCAATCCATTGGAATCTGAAAACAGTTTTTAAACACGACATACTTTTCTAGTTGCCGCTGAAAGTTTGTAATGATCGTGGCGCTCCACGGAGCCAGTGTGAGATGATTCTTGTAAGCCGCAACCCCAAACACATACTTTCCATTGAGGTGGATGGTTGGAACGTTCCAAGAAATTTTGGATTCTAGTTCTGGAAATTGCGTAAGAATAAAATCAATCACGGACTTCAGAGTCTTGGCTTTCGTGGCGTCATGCGCAGCAAGATATTCATTCACTGATTTGAATTTTGGCGTGGGCATGGGATTGAAATTCTAATAATCAATTCAAATTTTTATGTCTTTGCGCTGGCTGGAGCTGGGGCGCAAAAAAGAAAACGCGGCTGTGTGCCGTGCTTCAAAGCGGGCAAAGGGACTCGAACCCTCGACATTGAGTGTAAGAAGCTGCTAATTATTGCGTTATTTCAGGTGTTTAAAGATGCTTTATTTGTGACCAACAGTCATGGCGTCGGTAGTAGCCAGAGTAAATATGCCCTTCATTTCAAGGATCCAAATCCACAGCAAAATACAATGCATTTCAAAGTTGATAGTCCTCACAATGCAGAGGCAAAACAACTCACCATTTCTTAGTAATTAGTTTGGATTTTTCCACGGCGTGGTGTAGGTTGTTTGTATCTGGGCTAGTAGTTCATTCCAGGGGAGATACTCAAAATGACTAGATCCGTGTTCCGCATTCTTGGGCTTGTTGCATCTTTGGCGGTTGGTGGTGCGGCGATGGGGCAGGATGGACAAGTGG
>CAJACJ010000348.1 GCA_903938205.1 uncultured bacterium | reverse complement strand
GTGGAACAAAAGGTGTCGCCGCCATTCCATCCTGGCAAATGCGAACAAGTGTGGACGCGACAGAACTCGCATTAGCGGAGGCCATGCGCTGCGCCGAGGGCGCGCCACGTATCGCGGCCACTATTGTGTACGCACAAGCAACATCGCCAATGGAAAGTGTTTCGGGTGGCGGCGACTTGTCGCTCATTGTCCAGTCGTTGCGTGCCGCACGAATTGAAGTTGATGAATGGAATCCTTCTAAGACAACACGGCCACTGACGCAAGGTGTAAAGCGGGTGTGGATTATTGTTCCTCCTCTAGATCGCAGCGCGCAGGAACCTGATCCCGCCGAGATCGCGCTCTTGGCGGCAACGCGGCAACTTGTGTCAGAAGGCGAAAATATTTTCGTAACCGCAACGCCAAATCCTTTCGCGGCAATGGGCATCAGCGATCCTTGGGCCGATCTATTTCAATTCGCCGGAGTACGCGCCAAAAGCGGTCAAGTAGTTCTTGATCTTGGCGCCCGCTCTGAAAATATGAAAGAATTGCGGAGTTTTGTTGAGTTTTCAGGAAGCGCCGTGGGGCAGGGCGCTTCCATGGCCGCCAACGAAAATATTTTGTGGCCTATGCCAATTCCAATCGAAATCACTAAGCGCGAATCTTGGACGGCCACCGTGGTCGAAAGTATTCCGCCAGCTCCACAGCGCTGGATTGAAAGTGATCCGCGCGTGGTCAGCCGTTCCATCGAGGCGGCTCCAACTGGAAAGATATTCACTCAAGGCGTGCCGGTGTTGGTTGTGGCTCAGCGTGACGACGGCATTCGTATCGCAATCTCGGGTGGACTTTCCTGGTTGCTCACGCTTCATAGCGGCATGAGCGAAGGAGATATGCGCACGCTTCGCTATCCAGGCAATCGCGATCTTGCTATTGGAGTGATTCGTTGGCTTGCTGGAAGCGAACCCATCTCCACAGTGGCGGATACTGGACGCGTTCCAGAACTTGCCGAGCAAGCGCGCGTCATTCTGAGTGCGATGAGTTTGCTTGCAATTCCACTTTCAATGGCACTCACAGGAAGTCTGATTTGGAAATCAAGGAAGCGCCGATGAAATCAATTCCTTCATTTCTCAAGCCGTGGTTGGTCGCATTTCTTGCGATCATGTTGGGTTGGTTCTTGCGCTCGAATGTGGACAACGCTAGTCCAGCGCAACTTTTGTTTGATATTCCCCTAGACCAAGTTTCCACAATTCAGCTTGAAAAAGCGGGAAGAACGCTTGTATTTGAAAGAGTGGGTGATGCTTGGCAACAAACCCAGCCCTATGTTCAGTCGGCCAATCCAGTGGCAATCCGGCAAATGTTGGTGGCCATGGCGGAGGCCCGCGTGCTGCAAACTTCTCAACTTTCTCAGTTACCCGATCGTGCAGGCTTGGACGAAAGCGCTCCACATATCAAAGTCACATGGCCAAATGGCAGCGCGACGTTGCGGGTTGGAAAAAGTCATCCCGCGGGTTTGGCGTGGCTCGCCGATGTCGAAAAAAATATTGGCGGTCCTGGCTCCAGTGAAATGCATCGCTTGCTTGTGGATGGCGATCCGGTGCAACTTCGGAGCGCGAGACTTTTTGACCGCTCGGGCGCTGAAAGTGATCGCGTGATTGTGCAGGCGAACTCAGGAACCAAGCGCTTGGAAATTGTTCTTGAAAAGAAAGATGGGTGCTGGTCTTTGATTGAACCCATTGAAGCCCGCGCCGACAATGTCGCGGTGGCGGATTTTCTGGAGGCCGTTGCGCGCCTTGAACATGAGGGCTTTATCGATGACTCTCCAAACGATCTGGCACTCTTTGGTTTGACGCAGCCCGCAGCCACGATTGCAATTCGCTCCTTGGATGTGTCCAAGGGCGTTGTCACTGAAGAAATTCTAGAAATTGGCGGCGATGGCGCCGCGGGTCCAGGCGGTCGCTTCGGCAAACGCCGCGATCGACCAGGTGTATTTCAGCTTGAAAAGCGCTCGCTTTCAACACTTTTTCCGCCCAGCGCCGCGTTCATTGATGCCACGATGTTGGGCGTTGACCCCGCCGAGATTAAATCCATCGCGTTGCAAAATGCAAACGGTGAACCAACTGCGCAACTTGTTCGCAGCGTTACGCAGTGGCAACTTGTTCTTCCCACGCAACTCGCGAACGCTGAAACTGGCAACACGCAACCTGTGAACATGGCCAATGCTGAAACCGCCAACACGCAACCAGCCAACATGCAACGCGTTCGTGATGTGCTGCAAACCTTGTGCACGGCCCGCGCCTCTGATTTAGCGACGGAAATGATTCCGCAACACATGGTCGTTGCAAAAATGTTGGTGACGCTTTCCAGTGGCGCTACGATTCAATTAGTTGTTGGAAAAGATTCGCAAGGTCGCTGGCTTGTTGGCGACGGCGGCAACTTGACTCGGGTTTATCCAGCCACGCTGGCGTTTCCAATTGAGCCAGCGCTCTTTGGCTCCTCAAATCGATAATGCAGCAGGGCATCTTGGTCGCGCCGACGCACCGAAAGCAATCGCACCGAAATAGAATCATGAATTGAAAGCGGCGAAAGTCCGCGCGCTGGATGAATGGCTTCGCGGTCGCCCAATACTTTTGGTCCGACAAAAACCGACGCCTCGTCAATCACATTTTCTTTGAGTAATTCACCAGTCAGCCCACCACCGGCCTCAACCAAGACCGTGGACACGCCATATTCCTTGCGTAAAGCAGCCAAAAGTCCACGAAAATCCGAGTGCTGCTTCATGCATCCCACGCCCAAGTCGCCCAACGCGCGCCGATGTTCCGAACGCTCTGAAAATGATTTCGCCAATGTGGCCACAACCGTTTTGTATTGGCGCGCGGTCTGCACCAACGCCGCGCTCAGCGGCAACGCCAACTCTGGATCAATCACCACGCGAATTGCGTTTCGCCTTAGACGCACTTCGCGCGCGGTCAGTTGCGGATCGTCGTGCATAACAGTTCCAATGCCAGTCAAGATCGCGTCCACTCGTCCGCGTTCACGGTGCACCATGCGCCGACTGCGGTCGCAACTAATCCACTTGGAGTCATAATCGCGAGTGGCCACGCAACCATCAACTGTTTGCGCCCACTTGGCCATGACCCACGGTAATCCTGTTCGAACACGCTTCACAAACGGCGCGTTCAATTCGCGCGTCTCCTCACATTCCAACAAATGTGTTTCAATTCCATGGGCGCGCAATTTCTCAGCGCCGCCCGCGGCATCTGGATTTGGATCGGCGCAACCGTACACCACGCACGCCACGCCCGCGTTCTTCAACGCGTCAACACACGGCGGTGTGCGCCCAAAGTGCGCGCAGGGTTCCAGCGTCACAATCGCCGTGGCACCGCGCGCCTTCGCGCCCGCTCGTTTCAACGCCTCCACCTCAGCGTGCGCGCCGCCAATCTTGCGGTGATATCCCCAGCCAACCAAATTCTTTTTTGCGTCCACAATCACGCAACCCACCATGGGGTTCGGCTCCACAAATCCGTGCCCGCGCACAGCCAGTCTTGCAGCAATTTTCAGCCAAAAAAGACAAAGATCCGCCCCAATTTGGACATCGGGGCGGATCGTGTTCAGTGTGCTCTTCGGCATAGCGCCGTCAGCGAAAGGTCAAGCCTTCGCCAACACTTCATCCTTCAAGCGCTCAGGCATGATGCGATAGGTCGCTGGTTCCATCACGCTTGAAGCACGACCTTGAGTCATGCTGCGCAGCGTGGTGGTGTAGCCGAACAATTCAGCGAGCGGAACTTCCGCTGTGATCATTCGGGTGATGCCGCGCAACTCGCTGTCAATAATTTGACCGCGTCGGCTTGCGATATCGCCAGCCACGTTGCCAAAGAATTCGTCAGGAGTTGTCACGACCAACTTCATAATTGGCTCAAGCAACGCCAAGCCAGCGCGCGTGCATGCTTCACGGAACGCAAGTGCGCCTGCTTGTTCAAACGCGATCTGACTTGAATCGACATCGTGGTATGAACCAAACACAAGTTGGCAACGCACGTTGATCACTGGGTAGCCACCAAGAATTCCACTGGCGGCCGCTTGACGCGCGCCGTACTCCACGCTTGGAATAAATTCACGCGGAATAGAACCACCGCTGACCTTGTCTTCAAAGACAACGCCATTCTTCATCACCAATTCTTCGGCGTCGGCTTCTTCCTTGGTCATTGGGGACACGGTCACCACGGCGTCACCGTATTGACCGCGACCACCGGACTGCTTCTTAAACAGACCGCGAATATCCTTGGCGGTTCCAGTGATGGTCTCGCGGTAAGCCACGCGTGGCTTGCCAACGGTCACATTCACTTTCATGTCGCGAACGAGCTTGTTTTTAATGATTTCCAAGTGCAATTCACCCATTCCGCTGATGATGGTTTCGCCCGTTTCATCGTTGTAATTGCTGCGGAATGAAGGATCTTCGCGTCGGATGATGGTGAGCGATTCGCCCAACTTCTTCTTGTCGTCGGCGGTGTTTGGCTCGATGCTCATGGAAATCACGGGCTCCGGGAACACCATTCGCTCAAGCACGATCGGATGATCAGGGTCGCACAATGTGTCACCCGTGAACGAATCCTTCAGACCAACCACCGCAACGATTTGACCGGTACCAGTCTCATCAAGAGCGGTGCGATTCTGCGCGTGCATTTCATACAGGCGGCTGACATTTTCACGTCGACCATTTCCTGGATTGAGAACGCGGCTGCCCTTGGCCAACTTGCCAGAATAAATGCGCAAGTAGGTCAAGTTGCCAGCGACATCGCTGACCACTTTGAACACCAAGGCGGAGAACGGCGCGTCTTCGCTGTGCGGCCGAGAAAGTTTAATTGAAATATCTTTTGGATCCACGCCTTCAACTGGCGGACGCTCTGTTGGGCAGGGCAGGTAATCCACAACCGCATCCAGAATTTTCTGCACGCCGGTGTACTTCAGAGCTGAACCGCAAATCACTGGCGCGCACTTCAGGCCAATGGTTGCCTTGCGAAGCGCGGCCTTTAATTCAGGCACAGTGATGGTGGATGGATCCGTCAAGAATTTCTCCGTGAGGGAGTCATCAAGATCGGCGATATTTTCCACCATTTGCGTGCGCCACTTCTGCGCAGTTTCAAGGAAATCCTCGGGGATTTCGGTCTCTTTAATTTCGTTGCCTTGTTCGGCTGGATTCCAGTACATGGCCTTCATGCGCATCAAATCAACGATGCCCTTGAAGGTTGCGCCGCCACCACTTGGAACTTGAATGGCGATTGCGTTTGCGCCTAAGCGCGTCTTCAAACTGCCGAAGGAGAAGTCAAAGTCTCCGCCGAGTTTGTCCATCTTGTTGATCAAGCACAAACGCGGAACACCGTAGCGATCAGCTTGGCGCCACACGGTTTCACTTTGCGCTTCAACGCCTTCCTTGCCGTCAAACACGGCGACCGCGCCGTCAAGCACGCGCAACGATCGTTCCACTTCAATTGTGAAATCCACGTGGCCCGGCGTGTCGATCAAATTCACCTTGTATTCAACGCCCTCATATTCCCATGGGCAAGTGGTCGCGGCGCTTTGAATGGTGATGCCGCGCTTTTGTTCTTCCTCAAGGCTGTCCATGGTGGCGGTGCCTTCATGCACTTCACCCATGCGATGGATCTTGCCGGTGTAGAAAAGAATGCGCTCCGTCACGGTGGTCTTGCCAGCGTCAATGTGGGCGCAAATTCCGATGTTTCGAACCTTGTTCAGATCAATGGGCATGTGTAGCTCGTCTGCCCCAATGTCGGGGCGTGTAAAAGTGTGCGTGCGTCCAGAATTCGACTTCATCCGCATAAGACGCCTGCGGTGAAGAATCGAAGAGAGTAGGCATTTTGTGGGGTTCAGGTCAAGGGTTGAATCAATGCAAATCGACCATTCAAAACCCTTGGAAGTCCCTTGGAAATCAATCGGCGCAGGGGGACCAATGGGTGGACATGCGCAAACGCTTCAAATGGCGCAAATTCCCAAGTAAATCAGCCTTATTGGCTCACATCTTGCGCACAAGTCGGTCCAAATCCAAGCCCCATTTTTCCAGATGCGGACGAATCACGGCAAGAAATCGCCGACCGTCCTCCACATATCCCGCGGTTGGGGCAATGCCTGGAAGCAGATTTGCAAAGAATGCGTTCATTCTGCTCATGCTGAGTTCGCGGACATATTTCGCCGTCATACTGGCTAGCGCAACTGGCAAATGCCGTTGCTCCGATTCCGCCTCGAAAGAAATAAGCATATTTTGCTTGCCATCAATCACTTCGTAGCGACTGTCGCGGTCGTTCTCCTCATGAATGCGAATGATGGCCTCTGGAAACGCGCGCTGCAACGGTTTGAAATAATGCGTGCGTCCACTTTGTCGATCGCACGCCACGCACAATTGCGCGTCAGCAAATTTTTCTCGCAGCTCGCACAAAATGCGCAGCAGCGCCAACTCACTGACCGCTGATTTACTTCCGGTCGCTTTGGAAAATTGATTCAACTCCTCGGGCTCAATGATCGTGCAGCGGTTCCACACCAGCCGCGCGCCGGAAGTTTCAAAGGCAAGGCTGATGCGATTGGCCGCGATCCGCAACTCGTCGCCCGTGGTGGCGATGGGCAGCAAAGTGGTAGGCAGTTCCTTGTGCCAGGGCAACGCGTCCGCGGGACCGCATGCAAGCAACTTCAGAAAATCGCTTTCTTTTAGCGGAAATAGTTCGGTTTCTTTAGAGCGCGTGTGGCGCGTCATGGCGTCAAGGGTGCTCAACACGCCGCGTTCCAAGTTTCGAAGCGGGTGCGTCTTTGCTTCTTTTGAACCCTTGAGTGTTTTCGAATCATCAATCGCAACGCGACCTTTGTGATCCGTCGGACGTTTGCACACCGCGCTTGAAAGCGGCTTCCACAAATCGGGCCACAAACCCAGCGCTTCATCTGTGCTCCACGCGGTGCACGCAACAGTCATCGGCCCAAGCAGTGGTCCGTAGCCCGCCTCGTCAATGCCCGCGTAAATACGCATGCTTACAAGCCTACAACAAGCGGCGAATTTCAATCGTTTCGCCGCCGCGCATCACTTGCAAAATGTCGGGTACATTCTCACGCAACAGGAGCAACACCATGGCAACCGCAAGCAAGACATCCGAAATTTTAGGCGCAGAAGCCGCAGCACTTTTTACGCACAAGGCGAAAGTGGATAAGAAACTTTTGCATCTGCCTGGACCAGATTTCGTCGATCGCATTTGGATGGGTTCGGATCGCAACCCGCAAGTGCTGCGCAATCTGCAATCGTTTTACGACCATGGTCGTCTTGCGGGAACCGGGTACATGAGCATTCTTCCAGTCGATCAAGGTATTGAGCATTCGGCGGGCGCAAGTTTCGCCAAGAATCCGTTGTACTTTGACGGCGAAAATATTGTCAAGCTTGCAATGGAGGGCGGTTGCAACGGTGTCGCCACCACCTTTGGCGTGCTGGGTTCGGTCAGCCGCAAGTACGCGCACAAAATTCCTTTCCTTGTGAAATTGAATCACAACGAGTTGCTCACATTTCCAAATCAGTTCAAGCAAATCATGTTTGGATCGGTGAAAGAAGCGTGGAACTTGGGCGCCGCCGCCGTGGGCGCGACAATTTATTTTGGCTCGGAAGATTCCGATCGCCAAATCATTGAGGTGGCCAACGCGTTTTATGAGGCGCATCAACTTGGCATGTGCACTTTCTTGTGGTGCTATCTGCGCAATCCCGCTTTCAAGACCTCCGAAAAAGATTTCCATGTCAGCGCCGATCTCACGGGTCAGGCCAATCATTTGGGCGTGACCATTGAAGCCGACATTATCAAGCAAAAGCAGGCGGAATTGAACGGCGGATACCAGGCCTTGAACATGGGCAATTCCAGTTATGGAAAATTTGATCCGCGCATTTACACCGACCTGTGCACCGATCATCCGATTGATCTCACTCGCTACCAAGTGCTCAATTGCTACGGCGGTCGTTCGGGTCTGATCAATTCAGGTGGTGCGTCTGGTAGCGATGATTTGTTGCAGGCCGTACGAACCGCGGTGATTAACAAGCGCGCAGGTGGAAGTGGTTTGATCACGGGCCGCAAAGCTTTCCAAAAGCCAATGGTGGACGGTGTGAAGTTGCTCAACGCCGTCCAAGATGTCTATTTGGATAGCGGGATCACAATCGCATGAGAATGTTGCCAATTGCCGCGGGTTTGTTGGCTATTGTGGTTTTGTGTGGGTGCAAATCCCCGTCTCAATCTGATCCAGTTCGCCCTCCATTTCAGTTGGAGTGGCACTTGGCAAGTGAAAAACATTTGCCAGGCTTTGTGGAAATGTCCAACCTTGAAGTGGTTAAAGGCGGCGGAAAATTATGGGTTGCTCCCGACCCCATTCTGCGACTTTCAGATATTACAAACGCGGCGCGATCCAACTCGGGGGATAAGTTTCTATATCTCACTGTCAAAGTTTCTTCACGCAGCGGTTTACAGAGCGACACGGGTTCTCATCTGCGTGATTTGTTGGCATTGATGTTGAAAGGCCAGATTGTGTACGTCGCCATTTTGGTGGCGCCTTTGTCACAACAGATGATTGTGCGCATTGGAGCGGACGGAATCAGCGAAGCTCAAGCCGATGAAATTCTGGACGCTGTTCGCGCCAACGGCGCAAAATAATTTCGCGCGCATCTTCGTGGTTTCATCACCACTTTCCGCGGGCGCATTTGATATGCGCTACGCAGTGTGAAACGCATTCGTATTTGCAAAATGCAGTCTGTGATTTTTCCAGCGATTTATCCGGCGGTCACGCGCTGCACAATTGCTTGACGAGTTGGTTTCACAGGGCGTGAGGACTCCAAAGAGCGGCGAATTTCCTCCGCGCCACGAACGTCCTCGCCAAAGCGCACAAGTCGCAGCGAATTGGCGATGACAAAGATGTACGCGCCCGCTTGGTAAAACGGCGTGATCCAAATTTGAATGCGACCCGTGGCGGCCAACGCCAAACCCACAATGGCCAACACCAACGCCGCCGCAATGTTCAGCGCGATAATTCCGCGTGTTCGCCGCGCCAATTCAAGTAAAAACGGAATGTGGCGCAGGTCGTCATTCATCAACGCCACACCCGCGGAGTTGGTGGCAATGTCGCTGCCGGAAAGTCCCATGGCCACGCCAACCTCGGCGCTGGCAAGAATTGGACCGTCGTTAATTCCGTCGCCCACCACCAATGTGCGGTGCCCGCGGCGAATGAGATATTTCAATTCCTCGTGCTTCTCTTCAGGTAAACATTCAGCCTCAATTGAATCCACGCCAACGGCCTCGCCAACACGCGTCGCCACTTCCAAGCGGTCGCCCGTAAAGATGCAGACTTTGCGTACGCCCAATTCGCGCAATCGCGAAACAACCTCGCTGGCATTTTGTCGCAACTTGTCTTCAAGACCAACGGCTCCCAAGTAGCGGCCGCCCAACATGACATGCACGCTGCTCATGCCCTCAATTTTTTTGGATGCTTCATCAACCTGCGTCGCGATGGACGCGTCATTCTCCAGTAGCCACTGCGCGCGGCCGGCAAGCACCTGTCCGTCATTGGTTTGAGCGCTCACGCCGCGTCCGTGCAACTCCTTGTAGTCACGAATGGCGCGCGGCAAAATACGTGCTTTTGCAGCGGTTTCCAGAATACTTCGCGCCAATGGATGGTTGCTGCTTTGCTCGGCGTCGGTGGCGGCTTGCAAAAGAAGCGCGGGGTCCACGCCGTCCGCGGGAGCCAATCTGCCCACGCTGAATTTTCCCGTGGTCAGCGTTCCAGTTTTATCCATGATCACCGTGTCAATGTTGGACGCGCTCTCAAGCACGCGCGTGGTCTTGATCATAATTCCAAGACGCGCCGCCGCCGCGAAGGCCGCGACCATAGCGGTTGGATACGCAATCAGCAACGCGCCGGGACATGTCACAACAAGCACGGTCACCGCGCGCTCGGCGGCTTGATCACGAACCGCGGCAATTTCACTTTTGCTGGTGAAGAACCACACAAGCGCCGCCACCATCAATACAACTGGAACGTAATACGTCGCCAGGCGTTCGATCAATTCTTGTTTATGGCCCTTGGCATTTTCCGCCTCGCGAATCAGCGACTCCACTTTTCCAATTGTGCTTTCGCCCGCGACCGCCGTCACTTCGATATCCAATTGTCCCGTGAGATTGGTGGTTCCAGCGTAAACCGCGGTTCCTTCGCTGGCTTCAATGGGAATCGCTTCACCAGTCAAACTGGCTTGATTCACGCTGCTTTGCCCTGAAATCACGCGGCCGTCCACGGGAAGATTTTCACCAGGACGCACGCGAACTTTTTGTCCGACACGAATTTGCGCCAACGTGGTTTCCTTCTCGCTTCCATCATTTTGAATCAGGCGCGCAATGTCGGGCGTCAACTCAACCAGATCGCGAATGGCGCGTTGAGCGCCCCACGCGGTTCGACTCAAGATCAATTCGCTCAGCCACAAGAAGAACGCCAAGAAGCCCGCGGCCAAATATAAATTATTGGCAAGCGCCGCCAACACGGCCAAGCTGGCCAACGAGTCGCCGCTGGGCCGACCCATTTTCATTTCTTTCAACGCGCCAAAGACCAAGGGCGCCACCAACATCAACGCGCCAATCGCCGCCGGTATTTGCGCCACTTGCGGTTGCAATCCAAGCAGGCTTCCAATCCAACTTGTCAGCAGCAATGTTCCACCAGCCAGCGCGATAAAGAGTCTGCGTTCAAGTCGCTCACCACCTTGCGAAAGATCGCGGCGTGAGGATGTGTTGGCAAGCGTGTCGGATGGGCTCATCTTAAATGTCTCGTTTCGTTTGGTTCAAGAATCAAAAAGCACATGCTTCTTGATGAAAGTCAAAGCCTAGCAGGGGGCAAGCATGAGGCAAGCGAGTTGTTCCCTTGCGGCATGCGGGAAATAAACAAGGGTCCAGCGCAGCGTCAATTTCGGTAGGCATGTGATTGCAGGATTCGCACGGGGCGCGCATGGAGTTCGCCGCCGCAAACTCAATTTGGCAAATTTTCCCGCATCAGGGTCCGAAGATTTATCCAATCCGCTCCGCTTTGGCTGAGCGACCCATTAAGTCGCGCACCGCTTGGGCGGGGGAATGATTTTCAAAGAGAACGCTGTGAACCGCGGCTGCAATGGGCATTTCAATGGCGTGTTTTTGCGCCAGCGCACGCAGACTTTTGCAAGTTTCCACGCCCTCAACCACTCCATTGGTCGCTGCCAATGCTTCGGGCAAGGACATTCCGCGCCCAATTTTTTCACCCAGCGTTCGATTGCGACCTTCAGGGCTGAAACAGGTTGTGGCCAAATCACCAACGCCCGCGATGCCAAAGAAAGTTTCTTGTTTTGCGCCCATGGCTAAACCAAGTCGAACAATTTCCGCCAGTCCGCGCGCAAGCAGCGCGCTCTTTGCGTTGAATCCCATTTCCAATCCATCCAATATTCCTGCCGCCAATGCCACGACATTTTTCGCCGCGCCAGCAATTTCCACCCCAATGGGATCGTGGCTTGTGTAGATGCGCAGCCATGGCCTGGAAAAAATTCCTTGCACCAGCGCCGCGAAGGGCTCATGGTCACTCGCGCACAACAACGTCGCTGGAAGTTGCCGCGCCAATTCACTGGCAATGGTTGGACCGCTTAACACAGCAAGTGGGCGCGTGCCTGTCGTGGCCAAAAGCACATCAAGTGGCGGGCACAGCGAGGAAACTTCCACGCCTTTGGTCACGGTGACAATGCCAGTGTCCTTCATCAGCGTGGGGGCAATGCGCTGCCATGTGACGCGCGCGAATTGGGCGGGTATGGCGCTGACCGCAAGCGTGGCGTCGGTAAAAATATCTTCTATGTTCGCGCTCACACGCACTGGCGCTGGCAATTGAAAGTGTGCAAGGCGCATGTTGCTTCGTGTGTTCGCCAATAGTTTTGCGTCCTCCGGAAATGGACTCCACAGCCGAGCTTCATGGCCCGCTTGCGCAACAATGGACGCAAGAACCAGCGCCATTTGGCCATCACCAGCGATCGCAATTGTGTGCTGCATACTCATTCCTCTTCAAATTTACCTTCAACCAATGCGCGCAACGCCGCAATCGCTTCGCTGGCATCCGCGCCTTCGGCTTCAATTTCAATTTCAGTTCCTTGAGTGCAGGCCAGCATCAACATTTGCATGACACTTTTTCCATCCACGCGTTCTTGATTGTCAGTGCGATGCACTTTGATGGAGCATCGAAACGAACCCGCCATGGATGCAAATGACATCGCCGGGCGCGCATGAAGCCCCAGTCGATTCAATATCAACACGCGCGACGATTTCAAGTCTTTAGCGTACCAATGGATTGGCGTCAGCTTCATCAAGCAGCGTGACGACATCCGCCACGGTCTTCGCTTGGCGAAGAAATTTTCGAAATTGCTCTTGGCTGAGAATGGAGAATAATCCCTCCATTGCGGCTAAATGCAGTTCCGGTTTGTCCTCTGGACTCAGCAATAAAAAGATCGCATGGACCGGTTGGCGATCAAGCGCGTTGAAATCAAGGCCGGCGGGATGCAACCCAATGGCGGCCACGCATTTTTTAACTTCCAAAGTTTTAACATGCGGCACCGATACGCCATGGCCGAAACCCGTGGAACCTTTTTTCTCGCGCTTGATAACCGCCTTGAGAAATTCATCGCGTTGCGCGGGCTTGAACGCGCCGCCTTTCATCAAAGCGTCAAGAAGCTCGCCAATGCACTCATCGCGCTTGGGAGATTTCAGCCCCGTCACGATTGCTTTTTCCAAAATCAATTGGCGAAGTTTCATACGAGCGACCTATTTCCTTTCAAACCACGATGTGTTGTTGGCAAAGTGTTCAAGAACAACTTTCCAAAAGGTTTCGAGAAGTAGAAGTCGTCATAATGAGGTGTTTCGCAGCACAAAATTAAGTTGTTTTATCAATCTCTGGGTGCTTTCGATTGCGCAAACGGTCTTTATGGTCGGTTAATTGCCGCACTCCGCGGTCAAGCACCAAGTCAACGCACGCATACAAATCATCGTGCGTGCTGTTGGCGATGAAGTCCTCATGATGCTCCACGTCGGTGATCAATTCAACATGAAAGCCATGGTGCGGCTGCTTTTCAATCACAAAATTAATTTGTAGCACCTTGTCAAAATGACGCTCCAAACGCGTCACTTTGCTACGAATGTATTGTTCAATGGCGGGGGTTAAATCCAAATGCTTGGCGCTAATGTTCACGATATTGTGATTCCTTTCGTATGAATCTGGACGTTTCAACCGTAGGTTGTGAATCTGCAATCCACAAGACATATTTCAGAAACTTAGTTCATTTTTTGATTTGGGTTCGATGCAACAGTGAAATTGGGACGAGTTCCTCCGTGACGCAGCCAATGGGCGACCCGCGCTAGCGCCTCTGGCAAGGCTTGGCTCTCTTCTTCAAAGACCCGCGCGGCCAATTGTGTGGAGTTCATGTCGTCATGAATCGGGCAGCGTCGCTGCAAAATAATCGAGCCCGTATCAAATTGTTCATCAGCCCAGTGAACAGTGCAACCGCTTTCAATTTCGCCTGCGGCAAGCACCGCGGCGTGGACATGTTCGCCCCACATTCCATGGCCTCCAAATTTTGGCAGCAACGACGGATGAATATTCAGGCAACGATTTTTCCAGCGCGCAACGCGAAACAATCTCAGGTATCCGGCAAGCACAATCAACTCGGCGCCAGATTTTTCCAGCGCAGCATCCAAGCGGTCATCGAGCGTGTCCGCTGGAAGCGCGGCAATTTCACATGTTTCAAGGCCAAGCGCGGCGGCAGCTTGAATGCCAGCCACATTGGCTCGCGTTGACGCAACAAGCACAATGTGGGCCGGAATTTTTGCGCTGATTATTTTTTTATGCAGATTCACAACGCTGCGACCGCCACCAGAAATCAAGCACGCGACGCGCACGGGATTGTGCATGTCGTTGGTGGTCATACGCGGGGATGGTCGGAAATGTCGGGCTTTGTGCGGAAATCAACGCTGTGTCCAGCGTGGTTCACCGAGACCATTTTCACTGTGGCGTGCGTCACGATTACTTTTTCTCCGCCAAGGTAGCGCTCCGCCTCCACGATCACAGACACGGTCACGCTGCTGCGGCCCGTCGCAGCGGTCTTGGTGAACACGGTCAGCACATCGCCCGTGAATACTGGCGCCTTGAATTCAACGCGGTCAAAAAGAATCGTGACCCAGCGATGAAGTCCATGTTTGCGCGCTTCCAAGTACGCCGCTTCGTCGATCAGGCTTAATATTTTTCCGCCAAAAATTGTGCCTTGGTGATTGGCATCTTCCGGGTGCGTCACATGGCGCAATGTGAGCGCTTGATCACTTAGATTCATGTAGGCGAGTGTATCTGCACACCTATAAAGTTTTTGTTGATGCGCGCTTGGACTTCGTTTTCATAACGGATTTCACGCCGCGCGTTTGTCCCAGCATTCGTTGTAAATACAAGCCCGTTGCGCTTGCCGCATTTTGAGCGACTTTTTCCGGAGTTCCAGCCGCAAGAACTTCACCGCCGCGTTCGCCACCTTCTGGACCCAAATCAATGATCCAGTCGGCGCATTTGATCACATCCAGATTGTGTTCAATGACAATCAGTGTGTGCCCGGCGTCGGCCAATCGGTTCAACACTTCCAGCAATTTGCGCACGTCATCAAAGTGCAATCCGGTCGTGGGTTCATCAAGCACATATAGCGCGCTGCCAGTGGAACGATTTCCAAGTTCGGTTGCCAATTTAATGCGCTGCGCTTCGCCGCCCGACAACGTTGTGCTGGCTTGCCCCAGTTGCATATAGCCCAGGCCCACATCGCGGACGCACTTGAGCATTTCACGAATCTTGGGGTGCGCGTCAAAGAACACAACGGCATCATCAATGGTCATGTCCAGCACTTCTGCGATGGTCTTGTTCTTAAAACGAATATCCAATGTTTCTTTTGCGTACCGTGTTCCGTTGCAAGACTCGCAGGTCACAAAAATATCAGGCAAGAAATGCATTTCAATTTTGCGCACGCCTTGCCCCTGGCACGCTTCGCAGCGGCCGCCTTTGACATTGAAAGAAAATCGACCTGGTTCGTAGCCTCGCACGCGGCTCTCCGCCACGGCCGCGAAGAGTTTGCGAATATCATCAAAAATACCCGTGTAAGTGGCAGGATTTGATCTTGGTGTTCGACCAATCGGGCTTTGATCCACCTCAACAACGCGTTCAATTCCAGCGAGTCCAGTCACGCGGTCATGCGCGCCTGGGACCACTTTGGATCCATGGACTGTCTTTTGCGCGACCTTCAGAAGCACTTCATTGACCAATGAACTTTTGCCGCTGCCCGAAACTCCACTCACGCAAATAAAACCACCAAGTGGAAAAGTCACGTTAATATTTTTCAAATTATTTTCGCGCGCGCCCTTGACCACGATTGCTTTTGACTCGCTGACGGATCGGCGCGTTTGAGGAATCTCCACGCAACGCTCGCCGCGCAGGTACATGCCCGTTAAACTTGTGGCATGCGCGGCGACTTCCGCTGGGGTTCCTTGCGCCACAACTTTTCCACCATGGCGACCTGGTCCAGGCCCAATGTCCACCACAAAATCGGCGGCGCGAATGGTGTCCTCGTCATGTTCAACCACAATCACGGAGTTTCCAATATCAGTGAGTTTGCGCAGTGTTTTGACTAGTCGATCATTGTCGCGTTGGTGCAAGCCAATGGTTGGCTCATCCAACACATAACAGACACCAACCAATCCGCTGCCAACTTGAGTCGCCAGGCGAATGCGCTGCGCTTCGCCACCGGAAAGTGTTCCACTGGCGCGATCCAAAGTCAGATAGTCCAGACCAACGCTGTACAGAAATCCAAGTCGTGATTCGATTTCCTTCAAAATGGGTTGCGCAATTTGTTTTTTGCTTGCGGACAATTGCAGTTGCTTGAAATACTCAATAGCGTGGCCAACATTCAGCGCGCTCGCGTCGGCAATGCTCATCTGTTTGTCCATGCCACGAACTTTCACCGCCAAACTTTCGGGACGAAGTCGCTTGCCTTGGCACGCGGGACAAGCCGCGCCACGCATGTAGTGCACCCAGCGCTCTTTCACAAATTCACTTTCAGATTCCAAATAGCGACGGCGCAAGTTTGGCAGCACGCCCTCAAATTTCACTCCAAGTTTTTCAGCGTCCTCCTCTGGAATTCCATCCATCAGATAGCGGCGAATACGCGGCGGTAATTTGGAATAGGGCAGCTCTCGCACAACCTTGAAACAAGCGCAACATGCCCGCAGAATTCGACCGTAATAACTGTTCATGCGTCGACCATTGCGACGCCACGGTTCAATAGCACCAT
>CAJACJ010000347.1 GCA_903938205.1 uncultured bacterium | reverse complement strand
TGGTGGTGGCGTTCTCCATTCTGTATGGATTGAACATGCTCTTCCAATGTTTCGGAGCGGTGTCCACCATCAAGGTGAAATCATTCTGGTTCCATGTACGTGAGCGCGGAACTTTTGGCGCCATCTTTGGCACACTGATTTCTCTTGGCGTTTACTTTGCGTTTGATTGGGGCGGCGCAATCGCCGACGCGGTGAAATTGTCGCAACCAACTCCGGCCACCACGACACACGAGATATTGAATTACATGTTCGCGCTTGATGGCCGCACTATTCCCGCATTCTGGCTGATCTTTGTCATTCCAGCCATCATCATGATGGTGTGGGCGCTGATCGATGTGATCCTTCTGAAGGACACGCCCGATCAAGCTGGTTTCAGCGAGTTTCAAACCCACGACGCATCGCACGATGACGGCCACGACAAGAAATATCACTACTGGGAATTGATGCGCAAGATCTTCACCAACAAAATTATTATTGTCATTGGCGTTATCGAATTCACCTCTGGTATTTTGCGCAATGGCATCATGCAGTGGTATCAAATCTTCGCCAAGGAAACTGGCCTTGGCGTGCCACAAATCACATTGAACTGGGGATTCTGGGGTTGCATTACCGGCATCGCTGGTGGTTTTGTCGCTGGATTTATGAGCGACAAGTTTTTTAATTCTCGCCGTGCGCCAAGCGCGGGATTCATGCAAATAATCATGCTGTGTTGCACTGCGTTGATGATTGCATGTCTAACCCTGCAACCAATTTCCGCAAAGGCATCGCCCAGCGATGGTTTATTACTTGGCTTGTTCTTGGAGTACCGAATGTTGTTGATGGGAATTTCCGCCGTCGCCATCATGATGGCTGTCATTGGCGTGCATTCCATCATGTCGGGTACAGCCACAGCGGACTTTGGCGGCAGAAAGGCCGCGGCAACTGCGACCGGTATTGCCGACGCGTTCGCCTACGCGGGCAGCGCGATCCAAGCATTTGTGATTGGGTTTATAGCTACGGAAAGTTGGTCCTATTGGCCAATGTTCCTGTTGCCGTTCACCGTTCTTGGCTTGGTGTTCGCCATAAAAATGTGGAATGTTCTTCCGCCCGCAACGCGCAAATACTTGGAAGAAGTTGAGAAAAAGAAATTGGGCGGCAAGCGCGCGAAGCGTGTCAAGCATGGCTGAATTGAATTTTCTATTCATTCCATTTCCACAAGCCGCCGCATCATTGTAAATATTGCGTAAATCGCACTTCGCAAAAGCGAATACACATTTTTTGCATGATGGCTAGGCTTTGCCGTCTGTCATCCAACCACAACTCACACAAGGAACACGTATGAAATTATTAGGCAAGGTCGCGTTGGTCACCGGAAGCGCTCAAGGTATTGGACAAGCCGTTGCTATTCGATTGGCGCAAGAAGGCGCAGATGTGATTGTGGACGACCGCGCCATTGGAGAAAGTGCGCAGCAAACCGCCGACGCCATTACCAAACTTGGCCGTAAGGTGCACATGATCGCTGGCGACTTGGCCAACACCGCCGATGACCGCCGCGTGATTGCCGATGGCGTTGCCAAGTTGGGCAAGATTGACATTCTGGTGAATAACGCCGGTGTAGAGAAGCGCGCAGATTTTTGGAATGTGACCGAGGCGGAATACGACTTTGTGATGCAGATTAATTTGCGTGGAACTTTTTTTATCACGCAGGATTTTGTGAATCACTTGATCGCTACCAAACGACCAGGACGCATTATTAACATGAGTTCGGTGCATGAGGAAATGGCCTTCCCCCACTTCTCAACCTATTGCGCCAGCAAGGGCGGGCTGAAAATGTTGTGCCGCAACTTGGCCGTGGAGCTTGGGCCGTTGGGCATCACAATTAACAATATTGCGCCGGGTGCGATTGCAACGCCAATCAACAAAGCGCTGTTGAACAATCCAGAGTTGATGAAGTTGCTGGAATCCAAGATTCCGCTGGGACGCTTGGGTACGCCGAATGATGTGGCTGGCCTTGCAGCGTTTCTGGCAAGCGACGATGCGGCGTACATGACTGGCTCCACATTCTTTGTGGA
>CAJACJ010000346.1 GCA_903938205.1 uncultured bacterium | reverse complement strand
TGGTGTCCAAGGCGTTTTGGCAAGCGCTTGTAGATCCTTTTCGCCTTCTTTGGAACCCGTTTTTTCCAGCGGATTCAGCGGCGAATTCAGGGCACGCACCAAGAACGCCGCAATAATGGCACCCAGCGAAAACACGCCAAGAATTGGCAAGTGATACCAGCGACTTGCTGTTGAAAGTTGCGCGCGCAGTGCAACTGGTTCCATGAACACACTTGCTCCCACTGGCAAAAGTGAAAGCGTTGTTGAATTGAACACACTAGTTGGCGAAGAATGTGGCGCGTCTTGTGGCAAGGAAGAAGGTTCCTGAACACCGCCTTGACCCAAACTTGCAAAGCTTTCGCCAAGACCAAGCACGTATTGATTCCGATTGGGTAGGGACGCTATGGCGGTGGTAGATCCAGCTTCCACAATGCACAACATTTGCTCGGAAGGTTTTTCTCCCGTCACGCATGCCAAGCGCGCCGAATGATCGATGGCGTAAGAAAACTGTGGCGCGTTCAGCGGTGACTCAACCCACGCATTATTCTCCCTCTTGAAGCGCTTCAGGGAATGATCCTGCGCATGGCCAAACGCGTTCAACGCGCCGCCCGCTACCACCAACTTTCGCGTTTGGCATTCATTGATGACCGCCGGAAGTTGCACAGTGTTCCACTGGCCGCCGCGCAACACACGCGCATCTGGTTGGCCTTGCACAATCGCCCAAAGTTCGCCATTCAAGGCGGCCAGTGATTCAAGCGATTCCCCCACAAGACTGGGGCATAATTGAAGCGCACCGCCCGGAGTAATAAACCACAATTCGCTGGCGGGATTGAAATGCGTCGCTCCCCAAACCACCTCCATCTTGTGATTTGCGGCGGCGAACACAACCCATATTTGATCGTCATCGGCGGCGACGGCGATAGGTTGGTCGATGAAAGCGGCGGCAATTTGAAAATTATTTTCGCCACTCATCGCTGCGTGCTGAAGCAATTTGTACGTCGCATCCTTTGCGTAGTCGTTGGATAAATCGCTGGCTGAATCCATGCTCGCATCGATTTTGGAAATCCACCAGAGGTGTGTGCCGCTACTGGCAGCCAGTGTCTCCTGTGCAAATTGATCCCGCAATGGCGAAGCCGCCACCAACACCATGATCAACGCAAACACACATCGAGCAAAAGAGTTCATCGCTTTGGTTGGTCCTTCTCCACATCAATCACTTCGGCAGGTCGCATGACGCCGCGAATCACCTCAAGATCAAACAGGCGATCTTTCAATCGGTCCTCGCGCGCACCAGGTTCGTCCCAAAATATTTGCCACACTCCAACATTAGACACGGACTTCAACGTGATCTTGCTCGCCACCATTGGCCGGTCAGCCATGGGCAAGTGGTTCATCTCGGCCATCACGGGCTCGCTCAATTCGCTTTCCGCAAGCACATTGCCTTTGGCATCCACAAGCCAAATATGGCTTGGAAACCCAGTGTTTGTGTCAACTTGAACGCGGGTCTTCACCCATGCGCCACGGGCTGGGCGATCAAAGTCGGCCCAAAAATTTCCAGGACGATCCTGCGACAGGCCAATTTTTTCTGGCCATGCTTTGGCTGCAAGCAATTCAAGCAACGCGTCAGGTCCGGCAAATGGAAGCAGCGAATCTGGCACTGGCGTGTTGCGTGCGCCCAGCCACAAACGACTCGGCTCGCGCTTTGGTTCAAACAACCACCACTGCTTCGCGTTGGCGCCAGCCCACGCAAGTCGCTCGCCCATTTTGTCGGCGCGCAAAGAAATCTGCTCGCCACCATTGCGCCATGCAAGATCAACTTGTGCCTGCTCAAAATGGTCGCCCTTCTCATCGTGCCAACGCAACTCGGCGCTTCCACGCGTGGCGAATTTTTCCAATCCAGCCACACGATGATTTTGTTGCGCCACGATGGCTGCGGCATTGAGCGCAGGAGCGACACTCTTCACATTGGTGGAGTTTTCTTTGGTTGACTCAAGCGCGGACGCGCCACTGGTCGCTGGCTGCTTGGATGCATCAACCGCCGTGCATGCACCGATCGCAAGCGCGCAAAGCAGCGAAAAAGAAGCGAAAAAGACATGAAATATGCGGCACATGAAATGGCGCTCATCAACCATCAAAGGCCGCGATTTCACCAAGCTCATCCGCCAACGCCTGCACCGCCGACTCGTCCAATTCTGGACGCAACACTTCAACTGCCTCCGCGCCTTCAACGGCGCCGCGTCGGGCGAACAACCAAAATTCTTTTTCATTGCGGTGCTCAACGCGCAACTGCTTCAGCCTGCGCTTGCGCAACAAGATCATGGCAAGCAACCAACGAATGGCGATTCGATTTGGACGGTCATCGCCCGCGAGACGCTCAAAAATTTCCTCAACGGCCTCGTCGTCAATCACAATGCCGCGCTTGCGATCCGCCTCCGGCATGGTGGTCTTCCAAAAACAAATCATGCCCTCGGGACGCGCGCCATCAAGCCACGCGGTCATTGAAAAATCAAGACGCTCAAGATTGTGCGTGGCATTTTCACGGATCGCGGACATGCATGGCGTGCCCGCCGCAAGCACCTCGCCGCTGGCTGCACAGAGATAGGTTGCCTTGCCGATTGACAGTGGAGTTGCTTCACGATTCATGCTTGAATCCTAACGCTTCGGGCTCGCTCTGGGCGTTGCATGCGTGGTACAGTTCGAATGTGTTTGATCGCATCACCCAACTCTTTCACGGCGGGGACCCGCTCTCCATCACCATTGAATTATTGGTGATTTTCGGCGGAGTCATGCTGATTCTTCGCTTCCTGCAGGGCACCCGCGGCGCCGGCGTGTTCAAGGGAATCATTGTGCTCATCGCGGTGCTGGTGCTGGGTATTCGCTTCGCCGGCCTCTTCAGCGAAACATTTTCACGCCTGCGATTTCTCAGCGAAGGTCTTTTGGGAACCATCGCCATTTTCATGTTGGTCATTTTCCAACCTGAATTGCGACAGGCCATGGTTCGTATTGGACAAACCATGTCGCCCAGCGAGCGTCGACGCATTGATCCCGTTGTCGACGCGCTTGAAGGCTCCGTGGAATTTCTCAGCCGCAATCAATTTGGCGCGCTGATTGTCATTGAGCGTGGAACTTCGCTTGCGGGACTTGCGGCGCAAGGAGTCGCCATGGACGCCACCATGAGCGCCGAACTCATCGAAAGTATTTTTTGGCCCTCAAGTCCGCTGCATGATTTGGCGGTGGTGATTCGTGGCGAGCGAATTGCCGCGGCCAGTGTGCAACTTCCTTTAGCGGATCCGGTTGAGGGAATGAAATTGGGCGCGCGCCATCGCGCGGCCATGGGTGCCACGCTTGAGAGTGATTGCGTGGTTGTTGTGGTGAGCGAAGAAAATGGACTGATTCGATTTGCGGAGCGCGGAGAATTGTCGGAACCCATTCAATTTGATGATTTCGCCGCGGGTTTACGCCGTCGTTTGTCGCGCGGCTTGCGCCGTCCGCAACAACGATCATTGTTTGGTCGATTCATCAGTCGCGTGGGCGGCCTTGACGCGCCGATGATGAATTTGCCGGACCACTCTGAACACTCGGAACTGAATGCCGCAGCGACATTAGCCGCGGCGCAAGAAGAGGAACGCGCGCAACTTGAGCACGACGCATTGAATCAAGACGACAATGATCAAGCGCAGCACGCTGACGGTGAAGACAGCCAAGACACGCGTCCAACAAAAAATGATGCAGATGATCGCGCAAAAAGGCGGAACATCTAATGGGAAATTGGAGCGCCAATCTTTCGACTTGGTTCGTCGCGGCTGTGGCCACGCTTTTAATTTGGACTTGGGCCGCGGATCGAACCCGCGAAACTCGCGAACTGAAAGGCACGGTTTCATTTCGCTCAACTGATCCCAAGCAACACTTTGTTGATCCCATCAAAGCATTTGGCGTCACTCTTTCCGTGAAAGCCAGTCCCGCAAGCATCGATCGCATTCAAACCTTGCTTGAAGAAGGCCTGGTTATTCCTAGTGGAACCGCTGGTTTTCCAAATACCGCGGGCGCCTACAACATCATGCTTGCCGACGCGCTGAATAATGTGAAACAAATCATCGCCACCGATGCCACCATTCTCACTTCTCGTCCCGAGTCCGCCAAAGTGGTCATTGGTGATCTCACCACAACGCAATTTCCTTTGGCCGCAAAAATTTCACTGGCGGAATATGAATCCGCGTCCATCAATCCATCCGTTGTCTTGGTCACGCTTCCAACGTCAGCCATTGATGCCATGAAAAATTTGCAAGTGGAAGCCGTGGTCGACACCAAGGATTTGTCGACTGGAAAAAATAATGCGCCAGCGACATTGCGCTTGCCGGATTCAGTCGCGGTGAAACCAGATCAAGTGACCTTCGTGCCCGACCAAGCCATTGTGACATTCACTCTTCGACGCAAAACGGACAACATTAAGTTGGCCACGGTGCCGCTACAAATTGCAGCGTCACCCACCGACCTAAAGGGTTTCGACATCACATTTCAACAAGATGGCGGCGTGCTGCGCGACGTGGTCTTGATTGGTCCGCCCGACGCGTTGAAAGAAATTGAAAGCGGCAAATTCTCCGTGGCAGCCATTGTGCCGCTGAATAGCGGTGATCTTGGAAGCAAGGTTGCCAAGAAATCCGTATCCAATTGGATTCTGCCTCCTGGAGTTCTTGTGGAAAGCGTGGCTGGAAAACAAATTGTGAATCCGGAAATCGCGCTCAAGATTGAGCCGCGCACTGCGGCGCCAATTGTTCCAGAGGCGGAAGTGGAACCCCCACTGCCTGCGCCGAAAGGTCCTTGAGTCTGGCGCGCTGTGTTGGAGCTTGGGGTGAATGTCAGGGTGAAAATATAAAATTATTTTCTGGCGCCACATTTGAGTCATGCGAGATGATTACGCGCGGATGACGGTTTATTTATGTGTGCGTGAGATGCAATGCGCTTACACGCAATACTTAGTCCGTAACCCGCACCGCGTGCCACTGCTTCTTACCACGGCGAAGTAAAATAGTGGTGCCATGCAACACATCCTTGCGCGTCAATTTGGCATCGGCGACAGCCTTCTCACCATTCACGCTCACAGCACCGGCGGCCAGAAAATCTCGCGCCTCGCGCTTGCTTGCGACCAGTGGCGTGGTTGCAAGAAAATCAAGTAACGCCACTCCCTCGCCATCAAGAACACTTGCGGCGATTGAAGTGCTGGTTAAATCATGCGTCACTTCCGCCAATAAGGCCGCATCAAGCGCGCGAATATCGCCAGAAAACAGCGCCAAAGCCGCTGATTTCGCGCGCGCCACTTCCGACGCGCCGTGAATCATTTCCGTGGCGGCGTCGGCCAACGCTTTTTGCGCCGCGCGCTCGGAAGGATTCGCTTTTTGCGCCGCCTCCAGCGCCTCAATGGTTGCGCGGTCAAAGAATGTGAACCAGCGCAGCAACTTTCCAACCTCCTCGTCGGATGCGTTAAGCCAGCACTGATGAAAGCGATATGGCGAAGTGCGCTCCGCGCTTAGCCACACATTGCCAGATTCACTCTTGCCAAATTTCGTTCCGTCGCTCTTCAACAACAGCGGCGCGGTCAGACCAAATCCTTCGCC